>JANMLW010000030.1:0-12932 GCA_031372765.1 Hyphomicrobiales bacterium | reverse complement strand
CCGGATGTGATGACCTTTGTGGAAGCTGGTGGATTGGGCCGGCATGGCATGAACTCAGCCGGCATCTGCATCACCGGCAACTACTTGCGGAGCGACCGTGACTATTCGCAAGAAGGCGTGCCGTTGGCTCTCGTGCGCCGCAAGGCTATGGAACAAGAGCATCTTGCCCTTGCCATGAAATTTGTTGCCGCCACGCCAAAAGCATGTTCGACCAACATGATGTTGAGCCACAATGATGGCTTTGGTATCAACTTCGAGTGTGCGCCGGATGAGGCCTTTCCCATTCTGCCGCATGATGGCCTGATCGTGCATGCCAATCATTGGATCAGCCCGGTTGCTCTTTCCAAGTTGCGTGACACCGGGATCGGCACCGCGCCAGACAGCCAATATCGCGACTGGCGGGTGCGAAAGCTTTTGAACGAACCGAACCGTCCATTGACCCGCGACGATCTAAAGAAAGCGCTTTTCGACGATTTCCTTACGCCCTACTCGGTTTGTCGGCCACCGCGCCCCAAGACGACTGGCGACATCAGCGCGAGCGTCGCCATGATACTGCTGGAACCGGCGCTCGGCATCATGGAAGTTGCACCTCTGCCAGCTCTCAACCGGACTTTCACAATTTACAGCTTCGAAGGCGAGCCAGTGGCCGTCGAGAAAGCGGCTTGAAATGAGGATTGAAACGATGACTAGGACCCTTACTAAGAGTATCTTGCTAAGTGGCGCATTTATCTGTCTGATTTCAGCACCAAGCTATGCGCAAACACTGACCGTGGCACTAACGGCGGATATCCGGGGAACCAACCCTGGCGTAAACCGCGACGACGACACCGATACGGTGACTTTGCATATGGTCGAAGGATTGGTTGCCTATCGTGAGGGCGGGACAGTTGCCCCGATGCTCGCGCAGAAAATCGACAAATCAGCCGATAACCTGACGTATACGTTTGAACTACGCAGCGGCCTGACCTTTCACAACGGTGCGCCCGTGACCGCCGATGACGTTGTATGGAGCTGGCAGCGGTATATGGACCCGAAAACGGACTGGCGCTGCCGTGCGGATTTCGACGGTCGCAATGGATTGAAGGTCGAGTCTGTTGAAGCATTGTCGCCAACCACGGTGCGCATGCGGATCAACGAGCCCAGCGCATTGTTTCTGTTCTCACTTGCGCGTACCGATTGCGGAAGTGTTGCCGTTATCCACAAGGATTCCTTGAACGCTGACGGCTCCTGGAAAGCGCCCGTTGGAACCGGGCCGTTCAAGTTCGGCGAGTGGCGGCGCGGGCAGTATGTTCTCCTTACCAGGTTTGATGGCTACAAATCACTGCCTGGCGGGCTTGATGGCTACGCAGGTGGTAAGCGGCCCCTTGTGCAGGAGGTGAAATTCCTCGTTGTTCCCGATCCATCATCCGTCAAAGCCGGTCTGGTGACAGGTCAAATCGATGTGGCTGAGGTTTTGGGATCGGATGTCGAGCAATTGAAGAACGAGCGGCGCGTGACCCTTCAGACGGCCACAACGGCCGGCCGAAATGCGTTGCTTTTCCAGACCAAAGACCCAGTTTTCAGCAAGCCTGAGATGCGCAAGGCACTGGCTGCGGCGATTGATCTCGATCAGCTTGTTTCTACGGTGTCGGCCGTCGAAGCAAAGCCAAACGCCTCGACGATTCATGCCAGTTCGACTTATTACAGCGCGGCCCAGAAGCTGACCCACAAATATGACCCCGCTCTTGCAAAGAAGCTGCTGGCGGAGGCCGGCTACAAGGGCGAACGCCTCAAGATTACCACTAACAATCGCAAATCATCCCCCAGCTTCAATATTGCCGTCGTTCTGCAGGCCATGTTCCAGAACGTCGGCATCAACACGGATATTGATGTTGTAGAATGGGCAACTCACATGGACCGTTTCCTGAAGGGCAACTATCAGATGATGGTTCATTCATACTCCGCCCGGCTTGATCCGGCCCTCAGTTTTGAACATTTCACAGGACCAAAGGCAGAACAGCCGCGCAAGGTTTGGGATGATCCAACAGCAATCGACCTGCTGACACAGGCTTCACGGATCGAGAATGACGTGGAACGTCAGAAAATCTTCGACGAGTTGCATAAGCGCATGATCGAGGGCACGCCGCTCCTGATGCTGTTCAACAGGGTGGAGGCCTGGGCGACGAGTGCGAGGGTCTCGGGATTTGTTCCTTGGGAGTCACGGGCGCGGGCTTGGGAGGTGAGCGTCAAGCCCTAGGTTACGCCGCACGTTTTCATGGTTGGTCATTCGTCAGGTCTTTAAATGCTTCGTTTCATCGCCTCCCGTACGCTCATGGCGATCCCGACGCTTCTGATCGTTGCCGTTTCAGTCTTTGTGTTGATCCGTCTGATTCCCGGTGATCCGGCGACGTTGATGCTGGGAGATCTTGCTACGCCTGCCAGTCTGGCGGAACTGCGCGAACGGCTCGGACTGGATCGCAGTTTGTTCGCGCAGTTTGGCATCTGGTTCGGCCACTTATTGGTCGGGGACCTGGGCCAGTCGATTTCGACACAGCAGCCTGTCTTGCCGCTAATCGTTCAGCGTTTTTGGGTCAGCGCCCAAATCGTCCTGGTTGCCGTGGTTTGCGCGAGTCTGGTGGCTGTCCCGGCGGGAATCATCGCTGCCTGGAAACAGGATTCAGCCCTTGATCTGGCGCTGGTTGCAATCGCGACCTTGCTGTTGTCCATTCCGACTTTCTGGCTGGGACTGCTGCTTCTGCTGTTTTTCGGGTTAAAGCTCGATTGGCTGCCGGTCGTCGGATACGTTGCGATTGCAGAAAATCCATGGCGCGGCACGCTCTACCTTGTCATGCCAATCCTGACGCTTTTCCTTCACGAAATTGGCGTCCTTATGCGCATGGCCCGTGCCTCGACGCTTGAGGTCCTGCGACTCGATTATATCACGCATGCTCGAGCCAAAGGACTGTCCGAGCTACAGGTCCTGACACATCACACGTTCAAGAATGCGTTCGGGCCGACTTGGACACTGATTGGACTCGTGCTTGGAAATCTGCTGGGCGGCATTGCTGTCGTCGAGACCGTGTTCACGATTCCCGGCCTGGGACGGCTTCTGGTCGACGCCATTTTTGCGCGCGACTACCCGGTTATCCAAGGCTGCATGCTGTTCGTCGCGTTTGTCTATGTCCTGGTCAATCTACTGGTCGACCTGTGCTATCCCATCTTTGACCCAAGGGTTACGGCGCAATGAGAATTCCTCCGCTCAATGCGCTGATCGGTGGCGGACTTGTCGGCTTTTTGGGGCTTATCGCCAGTCTTGGCGCTGTCTGGACCCCCTATGACCCCCTGCACCTGTCGTTCCGCGCCAAGCTGGCGCCTCCGAGCGCGACGTACTGGTTAGGCACTGACGAGTTCGGCAGAGATGTGCTGTCAAGACTGATGGCAGGTGCTGCAACATCAGTCTGGATCAGCCTGTTGACCGTGATCTTCGCCGTTGTTCTAGGTACGGCCATTGGCCTCATTTCCGGTTACCTGCGTGGCTGGACTGACCGCATAATCATGGCGTTCAACGATGCTCTGCTGGCCTTTCCCGGTATTCTGCTGGCGCTTGGCCTGCTTGCTGTAGTGGGTGCCAACAAATACGGAATAATCCTGGCGCTCGGCATCGCCTATACGCCGTCTGTTGCGCGCATCGTAAGGGGAACCGTGCTGTCGCTTCGGGAGAAGGAGTTTGTGGCAGCATCGCGGGTCATGGGTAACTCAGAGACGTTCACACTGCTTCGGCACATTCTGCCAAACTGCATCGCGCCTCTCACAGTGCTGGCAACATCAATGTTCGGCTATGTCCTTCTGGCCGAGAGCGCACTGTCTTTCCTGGGTTTGGGCGTGCCGCCGCCTGCACCGACATGGGGCAACATGCTGGCAGCATCCCGCCCTTACATAGACCAAGCCATGTGGCTCGGGATTTTTCCTGGTCTTTGTATTTCGCTGACCCTTCTTGGAATCAACCTGCTTGGCGATGCGGTGCGAGACAAGCTGGACCCGCGCATGAGGGGCGTGCGATGAGCGCGACAAAACCACTGCTGGAAGTGAGCAATCTCACGCTCGCCATCAAGGCGACTGGCAAAGTCGTCGTCAATAATGTCGGATTCTCTATTTCGCCGGGCGAAATTGTCGGCATTGTCGGGGAATCTGGCTCGGGCAAAACGCTCGCTGCGCGCGCTGTCATGGGCTTCATTCCACCCGCCGTCAGGTGTTTGTCCGGCTCAATCGTCTTCGATGGCGAAGAGATCACGACGATGCCGCCCAAGCGCTTACGCGACGTGCGAGGCGCAAAGGTGGGGATGGTATTCCAGGAACCCATGACCTCACTCAACCCGTCGATGGTCATCGGCCGCCAGCTTGAAGAGGGACTTGCGCTTCATCACGATCTGGATGCCGCCAGTCGTCGCGCGCTTATCTTTGATATGCTGAGCCGCGTCGGCCTTGCCAATCCCGCAGCCGTGCTTGATGCCTATCCGCATCAGTTCTCGGGTGGCATGCGCCAGCGCATCATGCTCGCCTCTGTGATGCTGCTGAAACCTGCCCTGCTTATCGCAGACGAGCCGACCACGGCACTCGACGCAGTGCTGCAGCGCGATGTGCTTGAACTGATGGTGAACCTGACAGCAGCCAACCAGACCGCCGTGATGATGATTTCACATGATCTGGCAATGGTCGCGCGGTATTCCAGCCGTATTATAGTCATGTGCCAAGGCGAAGTTGTCGAGCATGGATTGGCTACTGACATCCTGGTCAGGCCGCAGCATCCTTACACACGAAAACTCCTTGCCGCGATGCCGCAGCGTGGCACGGCGCGACGCCTTCCTAGTGCCGAAGTGCCGATTGTTTCGGTGCGCGACCTTGTCGTGGACTATCCTGGCAGGCAGCGCCTCTTTCGCAAATCACCTGTCAAGCGAGCGCTTCACGGCATCAATTTCGATGTGAACCCTGGCGAAGTCGTTGCTGTAGTTGGCGGCTCTGGCTCAGGCAAAACAACCCTCGGACACGTGATCGCCGGTCTCGTCAGGCCGAGCAGTGGCACAATCATGTTCGATGGCAAGTCCATTGATCAAAATGAGGCCAACTACGCAGAGTACCGGCTAAACTGCCAGATGGTATTCCAGGATCCGTATTCATCGTTGGATCCGCGCATGACAATCCACGATCTCGTCACCGAACCTTTGCGGCTGGTACCGGGAATGGCAATCAAGGAAAAGGCAGCCCGCCTTGCGGAGATTCTGGACGAGGTTGGGCTGGATGCGGATTTTGCGCGGCGATATCCGCACGAATTGTCAGGCGGCCAACGCCAACGTGTGGCTATTGCGCGGGCCGTTATCCGCAAACCTCGATTCGTTATCGCAGACGAGCCGGTTTCTGCACTCGACGTCACCGTCCGGGCGCAGGTGCTGGAGATGTTTGCAAAGCTACAGCGCAAACACAACTTTTCCTGTCTTTTCATCAGCCACGACCTGAGTGTCGTTGACCAAATCGCTGACCGCGTCATCGTGATGAACGAGGGTCTGATCGTAGAGGAAGGTTTACGCGATCAGATTTTCGACAAACCGCGCCATAGTTACACCCGAAAGCTGCTGTCTGCGGCGCCAACGCTGGAGCGTGCCGAAGATGGCGGTGTCAGGCTGACCTGGCGATTTGTTCCTGACTGACGACACGCCCCAGCCACGGCACCATTAATTTGGTCGAGGATGGGATAACCGATCTCAATGACATCCTCAAACAGCGACTGAGTACACTGAAGATAGAACGTGAAGGGTCAAAGGTTGCACTTGATCGCATAACCACCGCAAACTCCCTCACGAAAGAGATAAATTCCGAGACTATCGAAGCCATTGGTCGGTTGATCCGTGAAAATATCACTACAGGCCCAATCCCATTCCGCAAAACCGATATTCGCTCAGTTGTTGTCAGGTTTGAGGTTGACGATAATGCGCTCCGCATCATCGGCCAAAGGTTCAACTTCAACATGCCATCTCTGGCCGGGAACTCGCGGCAGATAGTGTTCAGAGATGTGTAATGAAATGGCGCGCCCGGAGCGATTCGAACGCCCGACCCTCAGATTCGTAGTCTGATGCTCTATCCAGCTGAGCTACGGGCGCTTGCCAAACACAGTCAAAAACCGTGTTGCGATTGCGTGATAGCGATAGAGTACGGTGTGTGCAAGCGTTCAATGCAAGAAAAGATCGGGAAAAGTGTTCAAGAAAAATCAGCATTGCTCAAGCCGATTGCAAAGCCCGGATTGCGCCACGCAGTTCAGCCAATCCTTTCAGACGACCAATTCCAGCATAGCCTGGTGTGACGCTTTTTCTCAGGTCATCCAGCATGCGGTGGCCATGATCGGGACGGAATACGATCCTGTCTGTTGATCCGCGCTTGTTGTTCTCGATAAGCAGCGCGCGCAAGACACCGATCATATCAACATCACCTTCAAGGTGATCGGATTCGTGGAAGGAATATCCGTCTGCTTCCCGTTTTGTGGCCCTGAGATGAGCGAAGGCGATGCGCGGGCCAAAATGATGAGCCATTTCAACCAGATTGTTGCTGGCAGACACACCAAGTGAGCCCGTGCAAAAGCACATGCCGTTGGCGGGCGAGGGCACGGCATCAAACAGTGCTTGATAGTCCTTCGCCGTGGAAGCGACGCGTGGAAGGCCAAACAGCGGGCGTGGTGGATCATCGGGGTGTAGCGTCAGTTTAACACCCAGTTGCTCGGCCACAGGGGTGACCGCTTCGAGAAATTCGATCAAATGCCGGCGCAATGTGGCAGCATCCACATGGCTATAGCTCTCCAGTTTTTCCCGAAAGGCGGGAATCGTCAAAGGCTCAGTGGTCGAGCCGGGCAGGGCGCTTGCGATGACATGAATGAGATAATTGATGTCGCTTTGCTCCATTTTATCGAACAAGGCGCGGGCCCGTATTCGGGTCGCAGCATCAAAATCCTGCTCTGCCCCTTTGCGGCGCAGGATGAACAATTCAAAGGCCGCAAAGCGGTCATTGTCAAAGCGCAAGGCGGTCGCGCCGGAGGGCAGGGGCCAGTCCAGGTCCGTCCGTGCCCAGTCCACCACCGGCATGAAGTTGTAGCAGACAATACGGATATCATTGGCCGCAACGGCCCGCAGGCTCTCGATCCATCGGGCTATGGAGTGCTTGGCAACACGGCCGGTCCGCTTGATATCATCAGGAATGGGAATGCTCTCGACAACCGTCCAAGCCAGTGGTGAGCGATCTATCGGGGTCATTTCGATGATCGCCTTGTGATCCGCGACCTGTTTTGCTGTCCATGCCTCGTTGATCGGCACATGGTGCAGCGAGGAGACAATTTCGGTGGCTCCTGCTTGCCGCACGTCGTCCAGCGAGACAGGGTCCTTGGGTCCAAACCAGCGCCAGCTCTGTCTCATATCATACCTGTTCAGATGAAATAGTCGGGATACTGTTTACGGATGGCGTCAGCATCGGGCAACACTGTCGACAGGTGCAAGCGCATGGCCGTTTCAGCGGCTTGTTTGTCCCTGCTCTTTAATGCGGTGAGAACTTCAGTATGCTCGCGCACCACCTGGATCATGCGTCCAGCCTTTGGCAGTGTGAGACGGCGGCATCGGTCAATCTGCGTCTTGGCGGCATGGATAACGCGCCAAAGGCCGGGATGCCCGGCAATGATCGTCAATTCTTCGTGAAATGCTTCATCTTCGCCATGGAAGCCATTCTGATCATTGAGATTTGCCATAGCTTGCTGCCGCGCGATCAGCACCTCAAGACGGGCAAAATCATCATCGGTAGCGCGATCAATCGCCAAGCCGATCGTCGCGCCTTCCAGTGCCTGACGCACCACAACGGCTTCAGGCAAGGCATCAACCGGAATTCGCCCGACAAAAGTGCCGGATTGCGGGAAGATATCGACAAGACCTTCCTCTGCAAGGCGGATGAGCGCTTCCCGCACTGGCGTGCGGCTGATGCGATAGCGCTCGGTCAGTGTCTTTTCTGACAACGGGGTGCCGGGAACCAATATCATGCTCAGGATATCAGCGCGGATATCCTTGAGAATGAGGCTGGCAGCCGTAACGCGAACATTGGATTGCTCGCGCCTGTGAAAACCACGTGGCAAGCGTGGCGCGCCAGGCTGTAAACTGATGCTTCCGTCCTGTAATTTTTCGGTCAGAGCCATGATCAAACGTCCTGTGGGATTCGTGAGTGATCACGTATGACCTCAATTGACATACTAATATATTAGTATAACGACAAGGGATATTTGACATTGATGACAGGAGAAATTCTCTGGTGACGGGTCTCCATTCTGACAGGTTATTTCCTGCCGAGGAGCGCACACGGGGCATTGCCCGGGCGCTCTATCTCGGTGTGAAAGATCTGCCTTTGATCTGCCCGCACGGACATACGGACCCTGTCTGGTATGCGGGAAACCAACCGTTTTCTGATCCTGCTACATTGTTCGTGAAGCCGGATCATTATGTCTTTCGCATGCTCTACTCGCAGGGTGTTCCGCTGGAATCTCTGGGTGTGCCATGCAAAGCCGGTGGCGAAACGGAGGCAGACAACCGCGCCATCTGGCGATTGTTTGCCAAGCATTTCCATCTTTTTAGGGGGACGCCTACGCGGCTATGGTTTGAACATGCGCTTGAGGATGTGTTTCAGATCACCGAACGCCTGAATGAAATCAATGCTGACCGTCTTTATGACCGAATTGCAGAAGCGTTGGTGCAGCCAGCTCTCTGCCCGCGTGCACTTTATGACCGGTTCCGCATCGAGGTGATATCGACCACGGACAGTGCGCT
The DNA here is from genome assembly GCA_031372765.1 of Hyphomicrobiales bacterium. Lineage (GTDB taxonomy): Bacteria > Pseudomonadota > Alphaproteobacteria > Rhizobiales > Beijerinckiaceae > JADCCX01. The sequence continues at coordinate 4,113 of JANMLW010000030.1, read as the reverse complement.
GGACAGTCTTGAGCATCATGACACCGTGCGTGCCTCAGGCTGGCAGGGCAGGGTGCTGCCTGCCTACCGACCTGATGCAGTTGTCGACCCTGAGTTCGAGGGTTTTCACAAGAACGTAGCCCAACTCGGTGCATTGACAGGCGAGGATACGCATAGCTGGACCGGCTATCTTGCGGCCCACCGCAAACGGCGTGCTTATTTCATTGAGCGTGGCTGCACTGCAACCGACCACGGACACGCGACGGCCAGAACCGAGAACCTGCCAAAGGCTGATGCGGAGGCACTTTTTGCAACCGTCATGGGTGGCGAGGCAACACCCGCTCAGTGCGATGCCTTCCGTGGCCAGATGCTTACAGAGATGGCCCGCATGAGCCTCGATGACGGATTGGTGATGCAGATTCATCCCGGTTCCTTCCGCAATCACAACCGCACGGTTTTTGAGAAATTCGGACGCGACAAGGGTGCCGATATTCCCATGCAGACCGATTATGTCCGCGCCCTGAAGCCGATGCTTGATGCTGTCGGCAACGAAACGGAATTGACCATCATCGTTTTCACCCTGGATGAGACCAGCTACAGCCGGGAGCTTGCTCCCATGGCTGGACATTATCCCGCATTGAAACTGGGACCGGCCTGGTGGTTCTTCGATGCGCCCGAAGGCATGCGCCGCTTCAGGGAACTGACCACGGAAACTGCCGGTTTCTATAACACCGTTGGCTTCAATGACGATACGCGGGCATTCCTGTCCATACCGGCCCGACATGACATGGCCCGGCGGGTGGACTGTGCCTTCCTTGCGCGACTGGTGGCTGAACACCGCATGGACGAAAACGAAGCGCATGAAGTGGCGCATGGTCTAGCCTACCGTCTGGCCAAGGAGGCCTACAAGTTATGAGGCCAATCGACATGCGCCAGGTCGCCCACCCACGGGACGTCAGGTCTTACGACACAGCGGCTTTACGCGCGGATTTCCTGATCGAAAACCTGTTTGTTGCAGGCGAGTTAAACCTTACCTTCAGCCATATCGAGCGCATGATCGTGGGTGGCGCGATACCTCTCGACTCTGAAATCACGTTGCCGGTTTACGCACCAACGGGAACCCCGTTTTTTCTGGCTCGGCGAGAGTTGGGCGTCTTCAATATCGGTGGTCCCGGTCATGTCATGGTGGGAACGGACCGCTACAGCCTTGCACGTCTTGATGCTCTTTACGTTGGGCTTGGCCATGCCGATGTGCGCTTTGTCAGCGACGATCCGAACCATCCGGCGAAGTTCTATCTGCTCAGCACCCCTGCCCACCGCGCTGCTCCTGTCCAGCGTGTAACCCAGTCGGAGGCCAACAAGATCAATCTCGGCTCGCTGGATACGGCCAATACCCGCGTCATCTGCCAGTATCTGATGCCCGACAATACAGGCACCAACCAGCTTGTGATGGGCATTACGATGCTGGCCCCAGGGGCTGTCTGGAACACCATGCCGTCCCATACCCATGATCGGCGTTCTGAAGCCTACCTCTATTTCGACATGGCTGCTGATGCGCGCGTTTTTCACCTGATGGGAGAGCCTACGCAAACGCGCCATCTGGTTGTCGCCAATGAGCAGGCAATCCTTGCTCCGAACTGGTCAATCCATTCAGGGTGCGGCACCTCCAACTACAGCTTCATCTGGGGCATGGGTGGCGACAATGTTGTCTTCACGGACATGGATCCCGTGCCGATGGGCATGTTGCGATGAGTGCCGCGTCTCCCTTCAACCTTTCAGGCAAGCGTGCACTGGTCACTGGTGCCAATACGGGCATCGGCCAGGGTATTGCGCTGGCTCTGGCGCAGGCGGGCGCCGAGGTCATCGCAACGGGGCGTTCCTCACTGGCGCAAACACAAGCGTTGATCGCAAAGGCGGGTGGCATCTGCCATGCACTCAAGGCCGATCTGGGCAACAAGGCAGATCGTTCAGGTCTGATTGCCAAGGCCGCTGCACAATTTGGATCGCTCGATATCCTGATCAACAATGCTGGCATCATCCGTCGTGCTGATGCGCTGGATTTCAGCGAGGCGGACTGGGACGCGGTCATGGATATCAATCTCAAGACTTCATTCTTTCTGTGTCAGGCGTTCGGACAGCATGTGCTTGGCGAAAGCCGCAAAGGCAAGATCGTAAACATTGTTTCGTTGCTGTCGTTTCAGGGCGGCATCCGTGTTGCGTCCTACACAGCCAGCAAGAGCGGCCTCTCCGGAATTACAAAGCTGCTAGCCTGCGAGTGGGCAGCAAAGGGAATCAACGTCAACGCCATTGCGCCTGGGTATATCGTCACCAACAACACCGAGGCCCTGCGTGCTGATCCGGATCGCAACGCGGCGATCAGCGCCCGCATTCCGGCAGGTGCATGGGGTCAGCCCTCGGATATCGGCGGGGCAGCCGTTTTTCTGGCGAGCCGTGCAGCAGACTACATTCACGGCACAGTGCTGCCGGTTGATGGCGGCTGGTTGGCGCGATGAAGGGGCAGGAGACAATGACCGTGACTGCAAGCATCAAGTCAGAACCTTTCGTCCATGCTGCTGACATTCGCTGGCAGGAGCTGGGTGATGGCGTGCGCCGAAAAATCCTGTCTTATGATGATCAAGTGATGCTTGTGCATGTCGATTTTGAGAAAGGCGCTATCGGCAAGCCGCATACCCATCCGCATCTCCAGTGCACACTTGTCGAAAGCGGTATCTTTGATGTCACCATTGGTGGCCGGACACAGCGTCTCACTTCAGGCGATACGTTTTTCGTCGCCACCAATGTTCTCCACGGTGTCACAAATATCGAGGCTGGACGCCTCATCGATACATTCACCCCTATGCGGGAGGATTTTGTCTGACTGCATGAAGTTACTACCCGTCCACAAAACCAAACCCAGAAGACCGGCTAACCCACCATAACAAGAGAGGAAAAAACCATGAAAACGAGACGCACATTCTCCCTGCTGGCTGCTGCCGCCAGCTTTGCCATCATTGCCGCAACTGCTGGTGTGCAGGCTCAGACCACGTTGCGCTCAACCGATATTCATCCGACGGACTACCCCACTGTCGAGGCGGTCCGCCATATCAGCAAATTGCTTGAGGAGCGGACCAAGGGCCGCCTCAAGATCAACGTTTTCCATTCAGCCCAGCTTGGCAACGAGAAAGATACGATTGAGCAGACACGGTTTGGCGTCATTGATATCAATCGCATCAACATGGCGCCTTTCAACAACCTTATTCCCGCGACCAACGTGCCCTCGCTGCCGTTTATCTTCCGCTCGGTTGCCCATATGCGCACCGTGATGGATGGTCCGATTGGCGACAGTATTCTCAAGGAATTCGAAAAGCATGATCTGATCGGACTTGCATTTTACGATTCAGGCTCACGTTCATTCTATAATTCCAAGCGTCCAATCACCACACCCGCCGATATGAAGGGCCTGAAAATCCGGGTCCAGCAATCAGACATGTTTGTGGCGCTCGTTTCGGCTCTTGGGGCCAATGCCACACCGATGGCGTTTGGTGAGGTCTATTCAGCCCTGCAAACAGGCGTGATTGACGGAGCCGAGAATAATTGGCCGTCTTTTGAATCAACCAAGCATTTCGAGGTTTCGAAGTTCTATTCGTTGACCGAGCATTCACTGTCTCCCGAAGTGCTTGTGATGTCCAAGAGGAGCTTCGACAAGCTCTCCAAGGAAGATCAGGACATCATGAAAGTTGCAGCCCGGGAATCGGTCCTGAAAATGCGCGAACTGTGGGATGCGCGTGAGAAGGCCTCTGAAGCAAAGGTCAAGGCCGGTGGTGCTGTCGTCAACGCCATCGAGAAGCAGCCCTTCATCGATGCCATGAAACCCGTCTACGACAGGTTCGTGACCGATGCGGCCCTCAAGGATCTCGTCGCCAAGATCCAGGCTGCGAAATAAGTGCTTCTTAAATGATTGGGACGGCTGCGCATCCGCGGCCGCCCCGCTTTTCTCTCAGACGTCAGGACACACCATGACCGGTTTTGCTCGGTTACTCACGCGCTTCAATGCGCGCATAAGTCTGCTTGCGCTGCTGGCTGCTGGCCTTGGCCTCATAGCGATGACAGTAATCGTCGCCTGGACCGTTTTCG
>JANMLW010000022.1:0-13659 GCA_031372765.1 Hyphomicrobiales bacterium | reverse complement strand
AAGTGAGCCTCGCCAAGGGCTCGGTTGTGGCCTCAGACGCGTTCTTCCCCTTTGCCGATGGCCTGCTGGCTGCGGCAGAGGCGGGGGCTACGGCAGTGATCCAGCCGGGCGGATCGATGCGGGACAATGAGGTGATTGCGGCAGCGGATGCGGCGGGGTTGGCAATGGTGTTTACGGGGGTAAGGCATTTCCGGCATTGAGGGAGCCTCGCTCTCCTCATGTCGAGGTGCGAAGCGAAGCCTCGAGACACAAACCTGGCCGGGTCAAGCCGCAATATTTTCAAGACTGAATCGATGTCTCGAGGCTCGCCCAGAGGCGAGCACCTCGACATGAGGTTCTGCGCTGATTGAAGCCAGAAAGCCACAAACACTGTATTCCTCATCCTGAGGTGCTCGCCATATGGCGAGCCTCGAAGGACGCACAGTCTCTACCCCAGCCACCCCACGACCGCAGCCACCAGAAACGGGAACGGCAGGGACACCACAGTGCGGATGATGACGAAGCGCAGCGGCATGGTCGGCAGCTCCCACACCAGCACGCGGTTGATGGTGTAGAGCGACCAGCCCGTCACGAACGCCATGACCTGCGGCATGCCCGCTCCGGCCTTGAGTGCCGCCGCGCCCATGGCGAAACCAACCACAGGTCCGCCCGGCGTCAAGGCTCCCGCGAGGGCTGCCAGCGAAATTCCTGTGATGCCCGAATCCTTGCCAAGCCAGGCGACAACCACATCCTGTGGCAGGGCGGCTGCGATAAAGCCCGAGCCGATGACACCCACGGCGAGGCGAGGCAACAGATGCACAAAATCTGCCCAGGCATTCCTGCTGCCGGTTTCCACCGTGCCATCCCTGCGCTTCCAGGCCAGCCACCATGTCCAGGCGGCGATTGCCATGAGCAATGCGGTGAAGCCAAAAACGATCATACGGCGGGCTTTTCTTCTTCAGGAAAGCGCCTGTCCAAGGCCTTGCCCAGCGAGCGGGCCATAAGCCCCGCGATCACCGGCAGGGCGATGGACAGCAGCATGCGCTGCATGACGAAATCAACGCCGAAGAACGGCATTTCCCAGATGATGGCGCGGTTGATGCCCAGCAGCAGCCAGCCGGTGACGAAGGCAACGGCGGCGCCGCGGTCCGCCCCGCTGAGCATGAAAGCACCCGCCAGCGGAAAGATCGTGAACGGCCCGCCGGGAAACACAGCACCGACAGCCGAGGCAATGATGAGGCCGCGCAGGCCTGACCCCTCGCCCACCCAGGTGACGATGACATGGCGCGGGATGAGCAGGCGCACCATCGCGCCAATCAGGCAGCCCGCCGCCACCTTGGGCAGGATGGCGGCAAAGAGGATGATGTCCTCAAACAGGATGTGCTGGAAAGTAATCCAGCCGTCCCTGCGATAGACAAAAATCGCAGCGCTGAGGGACAGCGCCGCGACGAAGATAAAAGTCCAGTCCAGAAAGGGACGGGCTTGCAGGGGACGTTTTTGGCTCAAGCCTGCTGGCTTTCCATGACGGAGGCTGCTGCCGCATCGATATGGGCCACCAGCTCGGCGTCAAGTTCAAGGCCGGATGAGAGGTCCGCGAGGAAGTTGTGCTCGTAGTCAGTGTCAGGATCAACCGCGAGACGCGCCGCTGTGTAGATCTGTGCGGCCATCTCGGGGCTTGACGACATGGCAACCAGACCGGCAGCATCGAGCGGATTGGCAAATTCGGCTTCGAGATAACCCGAGGCTTCATCATCAAGGCCCGCCTGCTTGAGGTTGCCGACGATGCGCGCACGCTCGGCGTCGTCAATCTCGCCATCGGCAGCGGCCGCTGCGATCATGGCGCGGACCATGAGGAGTGCCCGCTCCTGATCGTCCCCGTCACCTTCGGCAAATCCCGAACCTTGCGGTGCTGCCGTCACCGGCTCACCGAAGGAAGCCAGCGGCTTGCCTGCCTGATAATTCTGATAAGCCTTGTAGGCGAGGCCACCAACCAGCGCCACGCCGCCCAGTTTGGCAGCGGTGCCAAGCAACGAGCGGCCTGCACCTGTGCCGAGCGCCAGACCTGCGAGGCCACCGGCGAGCAAACCGCCCGCGTTATTCTGCAGCAGGGCTTTTGCCTGATCAGCCAGGCCAGCATAATTGCCGGTCTTGATGGCGTTCTGTGCCTGGGAAAGAGCATCCTGCATGCTGGCTGGCATATTGCCTGCCATGTTTTGCGCGGCAGTGCCGGCGTCCTGCGCTTTGCCCTGCAAACCGCCCATCACCTGGCCAAGCATACCCGAGAGGCCGCCCGCTGCGCTACCAACCGCACCCTGTGCCTGCTGGCCCGCCTGCTGTGCTTGCCCTTGAAGGCCACCGAGCACCTGCCCGAGCATACCGCCAAGACCGCCGGCAGCTTGACCACCTTGCTGGCCACCACTCTGCCCTGCCTGCTGGGCTGCTCCCAAGACCATGTTGAGAAGTGATTTTGCATCAAACATCGAAAAATCTCCTGTTGCGACGGTTTGACCGGCTACTGGTCGTATGTGTCAAGCGGATGGCGGTTTTGCAAGAAGGATTGCGCGGCGAGAGATTAAAAATGGGCAATGCGGGTGATGCCTTGTGCCGGTCTCCTCATCCTGAGGTGCGAAGCGAAGCGGAGCCTCGAACGATGAGCACATTGGTGCCCACCCTTCACAACGGCAGAGCCGCACTTTCCTTCAGTGTCTCCAACACGATTTCCGAGCGCACACGGTCCACGCTGTCGTGGGGGAGCAGCACGTCGTTGACAAGCAGCGACAGGTCCTTCAGCGAGCGGACGACAACCTTCAGCAAGTAGTCAGATTCTCCTGTCAGTGCGTGGGCCTCCAGAATGGCTGGTGTACGCCGGACCAGATCGGCAAAGCGACGTGAATTGTCAGGCGAGTGGGCGGCCAGCGCTACATGGATGAAGGCGCGAATGCCAAAGCCGAGTTTTTCAGCGGAGAGCTGCGCGCAGTAACCCAGGATCAGGCCTTCGTTCTCGAGCGCCTGCCGCCGCCGTGAAATCTGCGAAGCGGAAAGACCAACGGCATCAGCCAGCTCCTGATTAGTTTGTGCACCATTGCATTGAACAGCAGCCAGTATCTTCGAATCAAAGCCATCCATGCGATATTCAATCCTGATAATCCCAATTATATGCACTTTTCATGCATAAAGCTGGACCAATATCTCTCGTTTTGCAAGCACCTTGCGGAGCATCCATGCCATCCTTGTTCAATCGTATTTCCTGAGAGGAGAAACACCATGGGACCATTTCCGTTTGATGCTGAGCCGCCTGCCATTTCTGAAGCCAATCCCATGGGCACCGACGGCATGGAGTTTGTCGAGTTCGCCCATCCCGATCCGACTGAACTGGATCGGGTGTTCCGCCTCATGGGTTTTCAGCCGGTGGCCAGACACCGCTCCAAGAACGTCACGCTCTACCGACAGGGTGATGTGAACTATGTTGTAAACGCCGAGCCGGACAGCTTCGCGCAAGGTTTCGCCCGCGAGCATGGCCCCTGTGCCTGCGCCATGGCGTTCCGTGTGGTCGATGCCAAGGCGGCCTATGAACGGGCGCTGTCGCTCGGGGGCGTGCCTTTCGAAGGCAAGGTTGGCCCGATGGAACTTAACATTCCCGCCATCATCGGCATTGGCGGTTCGCTGCTGTATTTTGTTGATCGATATCCAGGCAACCACGCCAATGCAGGCTCCATTTGGGATGTCGATTTCGTCTGGACAGGGGAGGCTGATCCGCACCCTGAGCCAGCGTCGCTGCATTATCTCGATCACCTCACCCATAATGTGAACCGTGGCCGCATGGACCATTGGGCGGACTGGTATCGCAACCTGTTCAACTTCAAGGATATCCGGTTTTTCAACATCGAAGGCAAACTGACAGGATTGATCTCCCGCGCCATGACCTCACCCTGTGGTAAAATCCGCATTCCCATCAACGAGAGCCTCGATGACAAATCACAGATCGAGGAATATCTGCGCGCCTACAAGGGCGAGGGCATCCAGCACATCGCCTGCGGTTCACGGGACCTCTATGCCACCGTTGAAAAGCTGCGTTCCAACGGCCTGCCCTTCATGCCGCAACCGCCTGATACCTATTACGCCAAGGTGGATGCGCGCCTGGCTGGTCACGGCGAAAATATCGAGCGCATGAAAGCCACCGGCATTCTCATCGATGGTGAGGGTGCAGTGGAAATGGGAACCAAGGAAGGCCGCATGTCCAAGGTGCTGTTGCAGATATTCTCGGGCACATTGCTGGGGCCCATCTTCTTCGAGTTCATCCAGCGCAAGGGCGATGATGGTTTTGGCGAAGGCAATTTCAGAGCGCTGTTTGAATCCATCGAGGAAGACCAGATAAGGCGTGGCGTGCTGACAGCGGCGGAGTGAGGCCGTGCAGAGCATAACCTTTGATGTGCAACGGTCTAAAAGTGCTCTGGTCTGATCACTTCGCAATCCGTAATGGTCACAATGCCCAACTGTCTCGCCACGATGGCGTAAACCGGCGCAAGGATCGCATCCACTTTCGATGCATCACAGATGCAGACAACTGACACCATACGACCCGCATCCGAGATCAATCCATCCGCCCGCCATGCGCCCTGCCGCCCACGTCCGGCAATGGCCTGGGACACCGTGTAGCCGGTGACGGCAAGCTGATCGAGCGTATCCAGCACCCGGTTGAGGGCAGGCTGCTCGATGACGATGGTGATGCATTTCTTGAGATGGGTTTTCATTATTCACTCCTGAAAAATGGACCCGGTCAGGGCTGGGAAACCTTGCCCGCCAGCCAGATATAGAGCGGAATGCCCAGTGTCAGATTGAGCGGAAACGTCACACCCAGCGACAGGGTGAGATAGATCGACGGTTTTGCCTCAGGCAGCGCCAGGCGCATGGCCGCAGGCACAGCGATGTAGGAGGCGGAGGCCGCCAGCGTAATCATGAGGGCCGTGCCACCAGGCGACAGCCCCAGCATCAGGCAGAAAACGGCGGCAAGTGCTGCCGAAATCAGTGGCATGTAAAGGCCAAACGCAATGGCAGGCAGTGAAAGAGCCTTGAGCCCCTCGCGCATACCGCGCCCGGCCAGCAAGCCCATATCCAGCAGGAACAGGCAGATGATGCCGAAGAACAGCTGTCCGATGAACGGCTCGATAGCGGCCATTCCCTTGGCACCCGTAAGGCAGCCGATCACAAACGAACCTGTCAACATCACCACAGAGCCATTGAGGCCGATCTCGCGCAGCAGCGCGCCACTGCTTTCGCCCTTGCTGGATGATGCACTGGATGATGCGCTGGAAGATTCTTGCGCTTTTCGGGCCAGATACAGTGCGCTCAGGATGGCAGGCGTCTCCATGACGGCGGCGACAGCGACCATGTAGCCTTCGTAATGCAGGCCAAGTGTCGTCAGCGCCTGCGTGGCAGCGACGAAGGTGACGATGGAAATCGAGCCGTAATGGGCTGCCACCGCTGCTGCGTCCACGGCGGACATTGCCGTGGATGCCCGCAGCAGCCAGAACCCTATGAAAGGCAATACGGCAGAGAGCACCATGCCAGCCGCCATGACCGCCAGCAAACTGAGATCAACACCGTTCTGTGCCACGGCCACCCCGCCCTTGAAGCCGATGGCCATCATCAGGTAGAGCGCCATGAACTTGGCAGCCGCCTCAGGCACGGCAAGGTCAGACCGCGCAAGGGCCGCCATCAACCCGAGTGCAAAAAACAGCACCATGGGTGAGAGCAGGTTGGCCAGGGCGAGATCAAGGGCACTCATGGTCTGTGTTTGCTTCCGGCCTGAACGATTTCAAAATCCGTATTGGAATGTGAAATAGATCAGTAACCGGAAAAGCCAAGCGTAAAGTTGCTTTAAGGCGTCACTTCTTGGGTTTGGCCGCACTGGCCGCCGTCTGGGCAGCCTTCTGTACGTTCTCGCCCATCGATTTCATCTGGTTTTGCATCGCACCCATTTGATCTCGCATGAAGTCCGACTGCAATTTCATCAACTCATCAAAGCCCTTTGCCTGCACCAGCCTTTGCGCATGCTCAAAGGCGGCCTTTACATTCTGCTCGGCAAAACCCACCGCTTGGCGCGTGGCATCAGCCGCCTGAGCCTGCACGGTCTGGGCTGATCCCTGTATATTGCCCGTCGCGTTCTGAGTCGCGCCCATGAAACTGTCAAAGGCACGCTTGGCCTGCTCGACACTCTTGTCAGCCAGATCACGCATTTCATTGGGCACTTCAAACTTCATCGCCTTGAACGGATCGGTCATGGTTCTTGCTCCTCATAAGCCTTGGTGCATTTGCGCCTGCATTAACACTAACACAAGGTAAACTGCCCCCTTTGACGCCAGGTTCTTCCTTCTGGCATTCTAACGGATATATTCATCGTTCATTAGCCATGGCCTGCGGTCAAGTGTTGACTGCAAAAAGCGAGGGGAACGGAACGGAATTGACCATAGCCATCGCCACAAAGGTGACAACCCTCGGGGATTTCCCGCTTGATCCGGAAGCCGGTCTCGGCTGGATCTGGTCGGAGGACGGCCGCCGGTTGCTCTGGGCTTCACCCAAAGCACGGGAGATCTTTGGCCTTGATGCTGATGATCAAGCGTTTGATATCGGACATCAGGACACATTACGCGGCATGATTGCTGATCTGGCACTGGATGCCCCGGACCAAGAGCCTGTGCGTGTCCAGCAACTGGCACTGGTCAATCCTGCGCACAGGGAAGTGTTCATGTGCCTGGCACGGGCTGTGCCCATGGCAGCTCCTGGCCGTGACGGACGCTTTGGCATTCTGGCTGTGGCCGTCGGCGCACCAGCCCGCAGCCTTGAGGATATCAAGGCAGCGATATCGCGGGACAGCGCAATTGAGACAGGGACACCCAAACAGGAAGTCCCCGAATCAGTGCCTGCCAATGATCCGATCAGGGAATTGCCGCTTTCTGCATTGCAGATCGGGCAGTCGCAGGATGCAGCGATCCCGGCCTGGGTTGAGCAGAGCCTCGATAGCCGCCGCCCTTTGCGGTTTATCTGGCAAACCGACGAATGGGGGCGCTTTGTCCATCTTTCCCGCGAATTGTCAGAGGCCGTCGGCATATCGAACGCCATGCTCATGGGGCAGACATGGCTTGAGGTGGCGATGCACACCGGCATGCGCAAAAGCAGCATGACCGAAACGGATGCTATTGAGCACGGTTTTGCCTCACGTGAGACCTGGACCGCGAAGGCAGTGTTATGGCCCGTTGTCGGGACAGATCTGGGAATCCCGGTCGAGATGGCTGGCATGCCTGTGCGTGAGAACAACCGGTTCGCCGGTTTCAGAGGGTATGGCATAGCCCGTATTGAGCGCGCCGTCATAAAGCCAGGCAGCGCCGAGGAAGCCCTGGCGAAAGATGATGAGCCCACCGTTGAAACCGGTGAGGAAAAGTATGGTCCGGCAGTCTCGCGTGCGTTGGCTGCTCAGCAATCCGCGCTTGTAGCCGCCCCTGAAAAAAGCACAGACGAGATAAAGACCACTGTCACACTGCAGACAACCCGGCCCGTGCTGGACAAGGCCACAACGCTCCGGCGGCCATTGCCCCTGTCCAATACCCCCGACATGGAGAATCTGCCCACGGTTCTGGCCCTTCAGAAGTTTATCGATGAATCGCAGCGTCCGCCCGCAACAAAGACCGAACTGGACAATCCAGCCCATGAAATTTCCGGAAATGGGAATACAAGCGGGAGCGACCCCGGGAAAAACCTGACGGACCACGAACGTCGCGCCTTCCGCGATATCGCACGGGCGCTTGGGTCAACAAGCCTTGAGCCTCAAACACCCGTGCACGATTTATCTTCGCAGAAACCTTCCACGGTTGTGCGGCGCAAGCCCCTTGGATCGCTGACCGCAAACACCGCGCCACCCCCGGAAACCGCACGCAACAAGCGCAGCGAGGATCTGTTTGACCGTTCCGCAGAGGTTGCCCTGCCCACACCGGTCGTTGTGTCGTTTGAAGCTGCCCAGGGTTTGCGCAACCAGAAAAACCCGGTTCCCGGCAACCTGGGCGATATGCCGACACTGCTCGAGAAACTGCCCGTCGGCCTGCTTGTGATGCAGAGCGGCAAGGTTGTTTTCGCCAACCCGCATCTTCTCGACATGCTGGGGCATGCAGATTTTGATGCGTTTACGGCTGCAGGCGGCATAGAAACGCTGTTTATCAGCAACGAGATGTCCAACGCAGCAGAGATGCGGTCATTCGCGGTGCGTGACAGCAATGGCCATGCGCTCACCGTCAGGGCCACCATTCAGTCCATCGCCTGGAATGATACACCTGCAACACTGACCTCCTTCCTCTCCGTCCAGTCGACGGGCAGGGACACGGGCCGCACTGCGCTGGAGCTTGATATGCTTGCCGCCAGAGCTGAACTGCGCGAGCTTCAGTTCGTGCTCGACACGGCAACCGATGGTATCATCTCGCTCAATAGCGAGGGCAGGATTCTTGGTCTCAACCGGTCTGCCGAGGCGCTTTTCGGCTTTGACCAGAACGAGATTGCAGGCGAAAGCATCACCACACTGCTGGCTCCCGAAAGCCATGTTGCTGCACTGGATTACCTCGAGGGTCTGAAGGTCAACGGTGTCGCCTCCATCATGAACGATGGGCGGGACATTGTAGGCCGGGAGCGGCATGGTGGGGCTATTCCCCTCTTCATGACGCTGGGGCGCCTGGGTGACGACAGCCGTGCACAACGCTTTTGCGCTGTCCTACGCGATGTGACAGCCTGGAAAAAGGTTGAAGCAGACCTGCAGGAGGCAAAGCGGACCGCTGAAGACTCAAACGCCAACAAGACTGATTTTCTGGCCCGGATCAGCCATGAAGTCCGCACACCCCTGAACGCCATTCTCGGCTTCTCACAAGTGATAATGGCCGAAACCTTTGGGCCCGTCGGCAATGCCAGGTACGCCCAGTACGCCAAGGATATTCACGCCTCGGGCCAGCATGTCCTGTCGCTGGTTAATGATCTTCTGGATCTGTCAAAAATCAATTCCGGCAAACTCGAGCTTGCATTCGGCAGTGTCGATATCACATCGATCGTGGCTGAATGTGTTTCGATGATCCAGCCACAGGCCACCGTCGGCAAGATCATTGTACGCTCGCAACTCTCAAGCAAGCTGCCGCCCGTTGTGGCAGATGACCGCTCGTTGCGGCAGATTTTGCTGAACCTGTTATCAAACGCAATCAAGTTCACCGAAGCGGGCGGTCAGGTTATCGTCTCTGCAACCTTCAACGATCAAGGAGAGGTCGTAATCCGCGTGCGCGATACGGGCATTGGCATGAATGACGATGAACTGAAAAGCGCCATGGAACCATTCCGTCAGGTCCCCGGCCCGCGCGCCAGTGGCGGTACGGGACTCGGTCTGCCATTGACCAAGGCACTTGTGGAGGCCAACCGTGCCTCATTCTCGCTGGTCAGCGAAAGAAACAAGGGAACGCTGGCCGAAATTGTCTTTCCTTCGACCCGCGTGCTTGCCGAGTAATTGTCCTGAATAGAGCGAATTCCGCCTAGAACTTGATTGCAGCGCCGGCACGGGCTGTGTTGATGGATGCGCTTGTATCGCCTGCATTGCCAAAGCGGACATGCATGACCTCGGCGCGCAAGATCAGATTTTGTGTGACCGCCCAGTCAAGACCGGCACCGACAGCATAACCGAAGGCAAAACGGGTGCGCGATCCGTCCTTAAGGGCATAGTTGGCGGCAGGGCCATAAGGACCATAGACGGTAGTGGTTGCGCCCGTGAAGGCATTGATCACCTGCGTCACGTTTCTGGTGTCGCTGACCAGAGCGGCTGTATTGCCGTAGCTGGCGCGAGCCCATGAAAGACCGCCACTGACATACGGTAGAAAACTGCCCATAGGGGCACCCAGACGCCCGCGGATCGTACCAAAATCACTGATCTTCAGGCGCGAGGTTGTGGATGTTGTATAACGATAGTCATCACGGGGGAAAACCGCCACATCAGGCAAGGAGAAAAAGCCATTGCGTCCGGCTGTCGAAGCGCCCTTGAGCTGGGCGCGGGTGTAGTCAGCCTCAAGACCGACAACATAATCCTCAACCATCCAGTTATAACCGGCATAGAGGCCGTAGCCGATGGAATTTGAGGTTGTACGGCTGGTAGCAACGATTTCGTCTGCGCGGCCCGGGTTAAGATACGGTGTTGCCCGGAGCATTTCCCGCACAAGGCCGACACCGGCTTGCCGGGGCTCGAATTCCATCTGGTTGAACCCGCCAAAGCCACCCGCGTAGAAGCCACTCCAGTCAATGGCATTGTCAGCCTGGGGCAGCGGCCCACGAAGGATAGGGGCAGGACCCATATCCGCAGCCATCACGGGGGAAGCAAGAAAGCTCACGAGAGCAAGGGCACAAGAACGACGCATGGAGTGATTCTCCGAAACAGCGGACACTGACCGCTTCAGAAATCATCATGTTCTATTAACCCTAACAATCAGTTAGTTGTATGAAAAATATTATGTGCCAAATGAAGAAAGCCCGGCAGAGCCGGGCTTTCGGTAAGGTTGTTGATGAGCGTGTGATCAGAACTTCTTGATCATGCGGGGCTCAACAGGATAAGGCATGGGCATTGGGTGGGGAGCCGCTGCATAGCTTGGGCCGCCCAGCATCCAGCGCATGCCAATCTTGAATTCATGGCTATCAAGGTTCTTGGCCGCCAGACTGTAGGTGGTGGCACAACCACCGGCGCAAGTGTAGTTGCCGGTCGAGAACTTGCCGAGATTGAGATAGCGATAACCAAGCTCAACCTTGTAAATTGGTGTCACGTCATAAGCGACACCGGCCATGAGGGCCCAGGCTGCATTGGTTTTGGTCTTGTTGGCTGCAGTGCCGAAGGTTGCCGAAGTAGCACTTTGTCCAACAGGAGCGATCAGCGGGATCGTTGTGGCTGTCACCTGATTGGTGGCATATCCTGTGTCCGTTACACCGGCAACCTTGTGCTGAGCAGCACCGATACCGACACCGACGAAGGGTGTCAGGCCGCTCCAGGTTCCAAGATCAAGGTAAGCGTTGGCGAGGAAGACTGCGGAAGAGATATTGCCACGGTTGCTGTTTTCGCCAAAATTGGTGCATGTAACAGCAGCCGCAGGCTGGCCGTACAGGCCGCCGCAATTCTGTCCGGCTACACTGTAGCGATCATGCGCCGAGAACCCGGTCTTGCCGCGATATTCGCCGGTCAGGTCAAAGCGCAGCCAGCTGTTGAACTGGTAGCCAACGCCGATACCGCCAAAAATCTGCTGCTGGAAATCCTTGCTGGTGAAGGTCAATCCGGCAGGACGATCCGAGTATTCGAAGCTCTTGGCATCAAGAGCGCCGATGCCGATGTCACCGCGCAGGTACCAACCGCCGCTTTCGGCGATGGGGTGAGCCATGGGTGGATGCGGAAGACCCATGGGGGGTGGTCCCAGGTCAGCCGCTGAAGCGACAGCCGTCGCCCCGATTGTCACGACACCCGCGAGAACGAGAGTTTTGAGGCTGCGCATTGCAGAAGTCCCTTTACTTGGCCGGGACAAACACAAACGCGCCCGGCAATGAAGCCAACACGCTGAAAATCGCAGGAAATGACTAAGGACAGGTTAACCTTACCGCTTAACCATAAAATTGGCCCTGATAGGATCAGGAGAAGTGGCTTAGTTGCATATTCGCAACAAGCATCAGGCGCTACTCGTCCCCGTCGACAGCATCATCCGGGGTACCATCATCCTGTGTTTCTTGACCCAGGTTGCGGCTGACCTTCTTCAGGAGGCGGCGAAGACGGCGCATGTCCTTGTCGTCCATGCCGGCAAGAGCTTCTTTCTCCAGTTTTCGGGAGATACGGTCTATCTCTTTCGAGCGGGACAAGCCTTCATTGGAAATCGCAACAGCCACAAGCCGGGCATCCCCGTCCTTGTCTTTTCGCAAGAGCAGCCCTTGTGCTTCCATGCGACTGATCATCTTGGAAGCGGTTGGCGGCCGAATGTTCAGGAGATCGGCAATCTGTCCCATAGTCAGGTCATTTTCGGCAGCCAGCGCCCGCAAAACCTGATCCTGTCCGGGAAAAAGACCAAGCTCAGACAAAAGGGCAGCTGATCTGACACGGTGCCGCCGTGCTGCCAATGTCAGCATCTGGCCGACAGGATCACTCAATTTTGTCTTGGCCATGTCAAAGTCCTTTGCCGACAGATGGGTTGCAGCGGACCTGCATGAGAACTGTTACAGTTTTGCGACATGCTCCCAAGGAGACAAAAGATAAAATGTCAGCCTTCCCGACACTTAGCCGCCAAGGGCTGTCTTGACCATGGCGCTGGCCTTGGTAAAATCCATTTGGCCGGCAAACCGCGCCTTCAGACCCGCGACCACTTTGCCCATGTCTTTCATGGAAGTGGCCCCGGTTTCAGCCACAACGGCCGCAATGGCCGCGCTGGTTTCATCATCACTCATCTGCTTTGGCAGGAAGCCATTGATGATATCCACCTCGGCCTGTTCAATAGCCGCCAGTTCAGGGCGGTTGGCCTGGATATAGATTGCAAGGGACTCCTGCCGCTGCTTGAGCATCTTCTGCATCAGGGACAGGAGATCGTCATCAGTCAGCTGGCCTTTGCCAAGACCCCGCGCCTCGATATCCTTGTCCTTGAGCGCCGCCTGAATCAGCCTGATCGTGCTGACCCTCGGCTTGTCGCCCGCTTTCATGGCCACTTTCAAGGTGTCCATCAGTATTTCACGCAATGGTACAGACATCGTCGTCTCCTATCCTGTCGAAACATGCGTTCGGCGGTTGACCAAGGTGCCGGCATCGCCTAGCACCGCCCCTTAGCCACATTTCAATCCACACCGCAGACCAGATGGTTTGCGACGCACGCGCCTGAACAGGTGCCGCGAGGGCATAGAATGACCAACGCCAATCAGCAAGCCTTAAGCAGCCTGCAAATCCCCTCGGGATGGGAAGAACCCAAGGTAACCGCCATTCTGGTGCTGGCTGACGGCACCGTCATCGAGGGCGCAGGCCTTGGTGCCACGGGCGAGGCTTCCGGCGAAGTCTGCTTCAACACGGCGATGACCGGCTATCAGGAAATAATCACCGATCCTTCCTACGCCGGGCAGATCATCACCTTCACCTTTCCCCACATCGGCAACGTGGGCGTGAATGACGAGGACATGGAGACGGTGAATGCCGCAATGACCACCGGCACACGGGGCATCGTTCTCCATGTCGATATCACCGCGCCGTCCAACTATCGCTCCACCCAGCATCTGGATGCCTGGCTGAAAAAACGCGGTATCGTCGGCATATCAGGCGTTGATACGCGCGCCTTGACCGCGCTGATCCGCGATCACGGCATGCAGAACGCCATGATTGCCCATGATGCCGAGGGCGTGTTTGATATCCCGGCGCTGACAGCGCGCGCCAAGGCGCTGCCCTCCATGGCGGGGCAGGATCTGGTTCCGCTCGTGACAGGCACTCAGCGCTACAACTGGGATGAGACACCGTGGGTCTGGAACGAGGGCTACAGCCATCAGACCGAAACAAAGTTCCACGTGGTCGCCATCGACTACGGCGTGAAGCGCAATATCCTGCGCCTGCTTGCCGAGCGCCATTGCAAGGTGACGGTCGTGCCGCCCACCACAACCGCAGCCGAAATTCTG
>JANMLW010000262.1:0-8361 GCA_031372765.1 Hyphomicrobiales bacterium | reverse complement strand
GCAGCGAACTGGCGGATGAACCCGTCATTGCCTCCATTGCCGTCATATCCCACCATGAAACCGCCATCACGCAGCGCGGTGATGCCTGTCACACGGGTGATTGAGGGCGCGGCAGACAGGATGCCGGTGGCGAAGCTGCCGTCCGCATTGATGATGCGGTAGTGGAGCTCCGCGCCCGTGTCTTGCCAGGCTGCGGCAAACTGGCCGGATGACAGGCGCACCAGTTGCATCGGGATGCTAGTGTCATTTGCCGGTCGGGAGTTGGCATCACTGATGGTGAACTCCGCCCCGATGTAGCTGCCCGTATCGGCGCTGATCCTTTGGCCTTTGAGATCAGCGTTGCCGCCCGTTTCGGCTCGGTAGACCCACAGTTGCGTGTTGTCAGCCGCCACGGCCACGGCTCCCAGTGAGTCGTTGGTAGAATTGGCAACAGTGCTGGCATTGAACGGACCCGCATTCAGCGTGCCGTTGGAATTATAGCGCTTGGCCAGAACATCATCCGGTGCCGCGTTGAAATCCGTGAATCCCACAAAGAACTCGCCGGTGGATTGCGCCGCGACGATGGGCTGCCCCTGTAAACCAAGGGCGGTGTTGACCGTGAAAGCGGCGATTGATGTGGTTCCTGTGTTGGTGAACACCTGTGCCAGCACATCGCCACCATTGACGATGCTGTCCGTCCACGCCACGACGAAGCGCCCGTCAGACAGTGTGGCGATATCGATGGCGGAAAAACTTGCCGGGTTTGTCGTGGCGATCGTCACCAGCGACCCTGTGGCCGTGCCATCCGCCCTGAAGGTGCGGACTTGCACATCAGCTGTGGGCTCATCGTGCCAGGCCGCCGCAAAATTGCCATTCAGGAGGGGTGTCAGATGCCCCCAAAACTGGCCACCGGCGACGTTCTGGGTCAGGCTGATGACGGTACCATAGACGGGGATCGGCATGACGTGGTCTCCAGCAAGCAAAGCGGCGCGGGACAATCAGGCAAAAAATACGGTCTACACTAACTCACATCAAATGCCTGTCATATGCAAGGCATGTCTTCGGAGAATATCGGGTGGGATCGAAACGTCCGGAACGCTTGAACCCTGCACTGGACATCGGATCATCATATGCGACCACGCCTAGTCCGGAATGACAAGACATTCCAAACTTATTGACGTGCGGCAATCATCCTGCCCAGGCCGTCTTTCAAGCCGGTAAAGGCGTGATCGGGCATAAGGACCTTCAACCGTGCAAGATCGGGAACAATACGCGGCGCAAAGGCTGCGGTTGTGCGTTCATGCAGAGGGGCGCTTCCCACCAGTTCACCAATCATCTGGCCCACGCTTTCCACAGTCCAGACTTCCGGGGCGGCCACGTTGACCGTTTCGTTCCAGTCCTGCGCAAGGGCACGATGAATCACGGTCTTGGCATCATCAATGTAGGTGGCTGCAAAGGCCAGACCCGGGCCTTGCGCCGGCAAGGAGAGCGGTCTGCCGGTTTCAACGCGGTTGAGGATATCGGTCAGCATGCGATCCTCAAGACCGGGACCATAGGGCGCGTAAAAGCGCAGGACGGAAACCGGAAAGTAAGACCGGTAGAACTGGCAGAGCGTGTCAGCGAACAGTTTGGATGCCGCGAAATAAGACGACGGATTGCGAAACTCGCTCTCGTGGTTTCCGGCACCACTGTCATCCGTGGAAGCTGTCGTTGCGCTGTAGACGGTTCCGGTGGAGCCAAACACCAGACGCGACACACGCGTTACCCGCGCAAAGTCAAGCAACTCTGCCGCCGAAGCGGAATTCACGTAGAACAGATCAAGCGCCTTATCAGGAAATTCGCGGTGATGACGTGAAACGGCCAGATGAATGATGGAATCAAATCGCGGTTGCGATTTCAGCATTGCCAGCGCCGCCGTGAGCGACCCCGGCTCAGCAAGGTTAGCGCTGACGTGGGAAACGCCCGAATGCCCGGACGCTGGTTTTCGCCCCATGCAGACGACCTGATGACCCTGCATCGCCAAATCCGCGACAAGTGACGCGCCGGTAAATCCGCTGGCCCCAGTAACGAGGATACGCTGCTGGGTCATGAGCGGATGTCTCCAGTTTTGATGCTGTCAAGTGTCAAGAAGGCGGCAAGAGGCTACAAAAGCTGATCCTGCCAGATCCTTTCAGACCTCAGGCATGCCCATCGTGCGGCGATAATAGTTCGCCGTGATCGGAATGCCTTCCTCAAGATCGACCTTGGCTTCAAAGTCGATCTGGGTACGGGCCCAGTTAACATCTGGCACGCGTAATTCGATATCGGCGTAGTCCTTCCAGACAAAGCTGACTTCCGACTTGGAACCCAGAAGGCGAATGACCGTGTTCACGAGGCCATAAATGGTCGTTACAGCGCGGGGATTGCCAATGTTGAAGGCTTTGCCGGGAGCGTTGGGATGGGTCAGGCAGGCCATGATGCCAGCAACCATGTCATCGACATAGCACCAGGCGCGGATCTGTGTGCCGCTGCCGTGAATCTGGATAGGCTCATGCTTGATGGCGCGCTTGATGAAGGTGGAAAGCGCACCTTCGCCAACCTGGCCTGGGCCATAGACATTGAACGGGCGCACCACAGCTGTCGGGAGCTTGTACTGCGACCAATAGGCAAGGCTGACGTGTTCCGTCGCGAGCTTGGAAACCGCGTAGGTCCAGCGCGCCTCACCAACGGCACCAATGACGGCGCTCGATGTCTCGTTCGAGCCATAAGCATGCGAACCGAAAATTTCCGAGGTCGAGAATGTCACGACCCGTTCCAGATCATCCTCGACGGCGTGCGCCGCCCGCAACAGGTTGATGGTTCCCAGGGTGTTGATTTCCAGCGTGGAAACGGGCTTCAGGCGAACCGTGTCGATGCCGGCAACAGCAGCGCAGTGAATGATATGGGTGGGCTTGAATTCCTTGACCGCAGCCATGACAGCAGCGCCATCCAGAACGTCACCGCGATAGAGTTTGAGTTTATTGACAAGGTCTCCCAGAATATGCTGCGCGGCATCACGGCTGTAATTGTCAAAGGTCGCGATCTCGTTCTTGCCCATCAACAGTTTGGCCAGGTTAGAACCAATGAAGCCTGCGCCACCGGTGATGAAAATCCGCTTGTTTTCGAGCATGGGAACCTGCAATTTTGCTAGAGCTGTCAGTATTGAAAAGGGGAATCAGCGGATGGATCTAAAATCCGGCCACAGACTGTGGCGCAGCCCTTAGCAGTGTTTGGGGACCTTGCCAACACCTCGACGGGAGCGGATTTGCAGTAAAGTCAGAACCACTCATGCGTGCAAATTGCACAGGGTTTACGCTGTTGAGCAGTCGTATCATCTGACTTGCAGCCTGTTGTATTGCCCGCCTTGAACCCGTTGTTATTGCATTGGCGCCACTGACACACTAAGAGATTGATCCACGATAGCGCCTTCAAATCAGGATGTTCACGGCTTGATCCTTGCAATCATTACTCTGGGCGTGGTCATTGTGTTTTCGTTGACGGTGCCGCCCGAATGGCTCGATGCCATGGGTGAATTCGCTACAGCGCTGGCAAAGCCTGTCTTCATTCCCATGCTGAACCTGCTCAGCAAGCCTGCCTTTGTCTACATTGCTTCCTTTGTCATCGTGCTTGCCGCAATCGTGATATGCGCTCTTTATTACCTGCGTTTTGTGCGACCTGACATCAAGCGCCTGAAAATGTTGAACGCCAGTATCGGTCAGCTGCCACGGCCGGAAGATGTGGATGCACCGACACCTGACGGCGCATTGGACGCAGTGGGTAATCTTCTTCAGAAGACATGTTTTTTCGTGGCTACCTATGAGGAATATCTGCGCGAGCGCAGCGAAAGAGGGCGTTTGCCAACGCTGGCGTTTGACCGAGCCGTGCAGCTGGGTGAGTGGCAGCAGGATCGTCCGATACGGTCTGTCTTCATGGCCATGCCAAGCTATTTCACAATGATCGGTCTTATCCTGACTTTTGCCGGGTTGGTTGCGGCGCTTTATTTTGCGGCCCGCGGATTTCGCACCGGCAATCCCGAGGAAGCGCAGCTGGCGATCGTACAATTGCTGCATGCCTCTTCATTCAAGTTTCTAACCTCCGTTGCCGCTCTTGTTGGCGCCTTTGCCATCAGCATCTGTTTCAAGTTGGGTGATGCGAGCGTCAGGATCCGTGCGCTTGGCACAGCGTCGAGTGTGGATCGCTATCTCCGATTGTGGACGCGTGGCGACACATCGCGAACATCAGAGTCCCAAACCGCAGAACTGGCAAAATCCATCAATGCCCTGACCAGTTTGCTGGCAGATAGTCGCGCTGGATTCATCAATGCGGCCGGGACAAAGGCATGATCAGGCGACCGCCAGATACAGGCGACGGTGCAGACCAGATCGATTTCAAGCCCTTTTTTGATATGATCGTCGGCGTGCTGTTCATCCTGCTGGTGATTATATCCGGGCAGCTTTATCAGACCCGCTTTCATGGCAAGGCACCGGTCAAAGACGAAGCCTTGCTCGTTTCAGAGCGTTTGAAGAGAGAGAAAATCAGTCAGTTTCTTCAGGGGTTCCAGGACAATCTCACCCTGCAAGCGCTCACGAACCATCTGGACACAAACACACAGACTGTGTCCTTGCCATTGCATCAGTTTTTTGAATTGCGTGAGGAAAGCGTCAAGCCAAAGCCTGACGTGATAGGGACCTTGGCACGCGCGCTCAGCCAGTCCCTACCTTGCCTTACCACGGCATCGACAGCACCTGATGCCTGTCGTGGAAAAGTCATCGATGGTGTAGTGTATCTTTCTCTTCACGTTGCACCGCCTCAGTCTGGTGTGCTTCCGACAAATCTCGAAGCCTTGACCCTTAGCCTGCATGGGCGGATCGCTGAAATGCAGCCTGCATTGTTGCGTTTGAATGCGCGGGATGGACAAGCGCTTTTCAAGCGTCGTTACGGCACCATGCTGCCGCCTGCGGCAGGACCTGATTTTCAAGGATCACTGGAGTTCTATTTCGATTTCGAGACAGCCCAAATGCAGAAATAACCAACGGAAGGCCTCTATCGTGATCTGCTCCGGGCTGTTCCTGTTGATACCTCTATCGCAATCACGCAGGTTTTTACCGCCAGCCGATTGACACACCATATGATGCCGTTCACCTCTGATGGACGCGTTGTCCGGCAGGGTTCATTGCCGCTCACACCATGACAAGACTGAAGCAGGGACAAAGACAAGATGGCTGATGCGTTGAATATTTCGGTTGCGGCTTTCACGCTGAAGACAGCGACAACTGCGGTTATATTTGTTAGTGAGACCCTGCTGACCACAGTGCAGGGTGCTCATCTGGGTGAACTTGATAGTGCTATTGCGCGCACGGCACCCATCGAGAAATTCACCGGAAAAGCCAAATCCAGCCTTGTGATCACCGGCGCGCCTGATCTGCATTGCGATCGGTTGATTGTTGTCGGATTAGGAAAAGTTGAGGATCATGCCAAAACCGATTGGGCTATGGTTGGCGGTGCCATTGCAGGCAAGCTGAAGGCTGGCGCAGTGCAAATCATCGCTGCTGTCGATGGAACGGCTCTATCGCATGAAGCTGTTGGCGAAATAGCGCTGGGCCTGCGCCTGCGAAATTACAATTTTGACAAATACAAGACCAAGAAAAAAGACGAGGACGACAAGGGCGACCGTCAGGTCCTGCTGATGGTCGGCGATGTTGCTGCGGCCCGCAAGACTGTCAAGACGTGCATGGCTGTCGCTGACGGGGTTGATCTTGCCCGCGAGGTGGTCAACGAACCGCCTAACGTACTCAATCCTGCGGCTTTTGCCAAAAAGGCTGCTGCCCTTTCCAGCCTTGGTGTGGAGGTCGAGGTTCTTGGAGAAAAAGAGCTCAAGAAACTCGGCATGCGGGCTTTGCTGGCCGTCGGGCAGGGCTCCCGCAATGAAAGCCATGTCGCAATCATGCGCTGGAACGGTGCCAAGGCCTCCCAGCAGCCCGTTGCCTTTGTCGGCAAGGGCGTGACCTTCGATACAGGCGGTATCTCCATCAAGCCAGCGGGTGGCATGGAGGACATGAAGGGCGATATGGCGGGTGCTGCCTGCGTGCTTGGCCTTATGCATACGCTTGCAGCCCGCAAGGCCAAGGTCAATGCGATCGGAGTTATCGGTCTGGTTGAAAACATGCCCGACGGGAATGCCCAACGGCCCGGCGATATTGTCACGTCAATGTCAGGCCAGACCATCGAGATCATCAATACCGATGCCGAGGGGCGTCTGGTCCTGGCTGATATCCTCTGGCACACGCAGGCCGCTTTCAAGCCGCAGTTCATGGTCAATCTGGCGACACTCACAGGCGCCATTCTGGTGGCTCTTGGGCAGGATCATGCGGGGTTGTTCTCCAACAACGACAGCTTGTCAGATCGACTGTCTGCATCGGGTAAATCAACGGGAGAGCGTGTATGGCGCATGCCGCTTGATCCGGTTTACGACAAGATCATCGACTCGCGCTTTGCCGATGTGAAGAACTCCGGCGGACGGTTTGCCGGCTCGATCACGGCAGCGCAATTTCTACAGCGGTTCGTCAATGATTGTCCGTGGGCGCATCTCGATATTGCGGGTACCGGAATGGCGTCCAGCAATTCGGACATCAACCGCAGCTGGGGATCAGGATGGGGGGTACGCCTTCTGAATGATATGGTGAAACAGCACTACGAGAGCTGACAGATCAGAAACGTCAATGGAAATTCTTTTCTATCACTTGCAGAACACCAAGCTGGAGCAAACATTGCCGGTGCTGCTGGAGAAATCCTTGGCACGGGGTTGGAAAGTGGTCGTCCGGGCCTCATCGCCCGAGCGCCTTAAAGCGCTGGATGATCATTTGTGGACCTATGCCGATAACAGCTTTTTGCCACATGGGCTGGCTGCCGGAAACGATGCGCATGCTTTGCCGATCGTGCTTACCGAGGAGGACAACCGTTTTGGCGATGCGGATGTCATGTTTTCTGTCGATGGGTCTGATCTACCTCAAACGGAAGGCTGGCAAAGGGCTGTTCTGTTGTTCGATGGAAATGATCCTGCCGCTCTCGATAACGCCCGCGCCTCATGGAAGGCTGTTAAAGCCAGAGGCTTTGAAGCGACTTACTGGCAGCAGGACGATACCGGGCGCTGGACAAAAAAGGCATGATCTTGCCCGTTCCCCTTTTGGCGTTCGCCTGCTAATTCTTTTTGATGGCATTTCATCCATCACGGCGAAAGCTGGATCATCTTGTGCTGCCAGCCTATGATCTGGATGCACAGGCCGACTTTTACACCCGGCTGGGCTTCAAGGTTGGCGCGCGCAATGTGCATCCGTGGGGCACAGAAAACCGCATCGTGCAGTTCGGCGATTGTTTTCTCGAACTGATCACGCTTGGCACATCAATCGTGCCGCCATTGCCGAAATCTCGTCAGTTCTCATTTGGGCACCATGTCGGCCAATGGCTGGAATGCAATGGAGATGGCATGTCGATGCTGGCGTTTGCCAGCGCAGATTCTGCCGGGGATGCCACATGGTTTCAACAGGCGGGCCTTGCTGAATTTGAACCGTTTCACTTCGGACGCAAGGGCAAAAGGCCTGATGGCAGCGATATGTTGGTGGCATTTACGCTCGCCTTCACAGCGCCATTGAGCATGCAAGGGCTGTGCTTTTTCATGTGCCAGCACCACAATCCCGAAAACTTCTGGAATCCTGTCAATCAGGCACACGAGAATGGTGTGACCGGTCTAGGGCGGATTGTGGTTGTGCGGGATGATCCGGTTGAGACCCTTGGCTTTCTCAGGGCCTTCGCAGGGGGAGAGCCCCGCCACAACAAACACAGTGGCTATTCGCTGAAAACACCAAATGGCATGCTTTCCATCTGGACGCCTGAGGCGGCGAGGCGATACTGCGGCGATGATCCGGCCGTTTTCGATGGCCGCAAGGCGCGGTTTGCCATCGTCAGTTTCACCACGAAGCGTCTCGATAAACTGGAAATGACGCTGTGCAACAACAATGTTCCCCACAGGCGCGAGCGTTTTGCAGGGGTAACGCGCATAGTTGTGCCATCAGGTGCGGCTTTTGGCGTGGTGTTGTGCTTTGAAGAGGAAGCAGTCTGATGCGGGCGGTTGTGTTTCTCATCATGGCAGGTATTGCAGGCGTCATGGGCTACCTGATGTTCGTGGGTGAATGCGCTGGCGGAACGGTCGTGCGCTCCCCGGAACAATGTTCGCAATCCAGCGGATTGTCAGGTGAACTTTGCCGCATCATCTTCGCACATGCAAATGAGGTTGCGCGTAATTCCGGTGCGGTATACCCCGATCCCCTGAAATGTGCGGAGCAATACGGCCCGTGCATGCCCCATGCG
>JANMLW010000246.1:0-2845 GCA_031372765.1 Hyphomicrobiales bacterium | reverse complement strand
ACATCAAGCACCTGCCTTTTTGAGCCAATCGCGCATTATGGTGACCTCCTCGTTTTGTGTGCGCACCACGTCACTGGCCAACTTGCGCAGTTCGGCATCCTTGCCAAATTGCAGAACCACCTTCGCCATGCCAACTGCACCTTCGTGATGGGGGATCATGCCTTTCATGAAATCAACATCAGCGTTGCCAGTGAAGTTCATGGTCATGTCAGTGTGCATCCGTGCATTCACTTCTGTGAATGCTTT
The DNA here is from genome assembly GCA_031372765.1 of Hyphomicrobiales bacterium. Lineage (GTDB taxonomy): Bacteria > Pseudomonadota > Alphaproteobacteria > Rhizobiales > Beijerinckiaceae > JADCCX01. The sequence goes on along the minus strand of JANMLW010000246.1, from coordinate 2,599 downwards.
GGCTGAGGTCGCAGCATCGGGATGAGCCATTTGAGAACTATTGAGTGCGAGCCATGCTGACATTTGCGCAATCTCGGTTTTCTGAGCGGCGATGATGTCATTTGCCAGCTTGCGAACGATGGCGTCCTTGCCGTGCTTGAGCACGATGTTCGCCATGTCGATGGCACCTTGGTGATGGGGGATCATGCCCTTGGCAAAATCGACGTCGGCGTTGCCAGAGAACACGATTGTCATGTCCTTGTGCATCTTGGCATTCGCCTCCGTGAAGGCCTTGGAAGCCTCGTTCATTGGAATGGCAGCTTGCGGCTTTGCGCTTGGCATCGTGTGGCCCGCATGGGGATTAGCCGCTGGCATCTGGTGACCCTGGTGCTGGGCCATAACGGAAGTTGCCAGCGTCAGCGTCGCTGCAGTCGTTAACATGATCATGTGCTTCATGGTCTTTTTCCTTAAAATTATTGCTGGTTGATAACGCGCCAGAGTGAACAACTGTTCCCTTGGTTAGTTGACCCTGCCAGTTGCAGTCTTGCCTTCTTTATCAGTGAGTTGGATTGCGCCTTTGATTGCTTTGAGCGCAACAGGCGCAGCGCCCGAAAGCGTCTTGCCATCGGCTGCAGTCTCCAGCGCAACACGCTGTGTTTTGCCGTCAATGACGAGGATCGCGAGAGCCTTGAACCCGGTGGATGACAATGGACGATCCAGATTGTCACTGACGAACACATTGACGGCAGTACCCTTGCTCACAACCTCGATATGATACGCTCCGGCATCAACAAGATCGCCACCATTGGGACCTTTGCGCGGCTCGTGCGCAAAAGCTGTGCAAGCCAACAGCGAGAGTGAGAGAGTAAAAAAGAGTGTGCGCATGGCATATCATCCTTTGTTGGCGGCAGTTCAGAATGCTTCAATGGCTTTGGGCGCAGCTTGCGACGTTCCGGGCTTTCCTGCAGATTCGGCATGGACGCTCTCGATGAGGCGCTTGAGTGGTTTTTCGCCGTAGCGCAGGAACAGCACAGGCGTCAGAAACGTGTCGAGCAGGGTTGCGCTGATCAACCCACCAAAAATCGTGATCGCAACCGGATGCAGGATTTCCTTGCCGGGCGCTTGTGCATCGATCATCAGCGGCACGAGAGCCACGCCCGCTGACAGGGCCGTCATCAGCACGGGTGTCAACCGTTCAAGACTGCCGCGCATCACCAGCTCCCACCCAAAGGGCATGCCCTCGTGAATGGCAAGGTTGATATAGTGGCTGATCTTGAGGATGCCATTGCGGGCGGCGATGCCAGTCAGCGTGATAAAGCCGATCATTGAAGCCACAGACAACGGCTGGCCGGACCACCACAAAGCCGTCACGGAGCCTATCAATGCTAATGGTACACTGCCCATGATGATGAGCGCTAACACCGTTGAGCGGTAGCGGCTGTAGAGGATTGAGAAAACCATTGCGAGTGAGATGAGCGATAACAATCCGATTGTTCGTGTTGCTTCTTCCTGCGCCTGAAACGTGCCTTCAAGGCTGGCAAATGTCCCGCGCGGCAAGGTGTTGGTGGCTAACAATTGCCGGATTTCAGCAACGATCTGCGCCATGTCTGTCCGACCGTCGCTGTTGGCCAAGACGACAATCCGACGCTTGCCATTTTCACGCAAGATCTGGTTGGGTCCGTCAGTCTCTCGCACATCGGCAAGCTGGCGTATTGGCACCCAGCCGATGGGTGTCTCAATCAACATGTCAGCCAGCGCTTGCGTCGTGCGGAAGTTATCCGACAGACGCATCACGACATCGAAACGACGGTTGCCATCCACCAGCTTCGAGACGACCCTTCCGTTAGACAGTCGCTCCAGTTGCTCTGTGATGTGTGCTGGCTGGATACCGTAGAGTGCAGCTTTCTCGTAATCGACCGTGATTTCAAGCTGCGGAATGCGCACCTGCTTTTCAATCTGCAGATCAACAACGCCCGGGATGACACCAAGTTTAGTCTGCATCTGCGCCGCCACTTGCCGAAGAACATCGAGATCCTCGCCGTAAATCTTGAGTGCTATCTGCGCACGCACACCTGAGAGCATATGGTCAAGGCGATGCGAGATTGGCTGACCGATGTTTGTGGATACCGGAAGCACAGCAAGCTTATTGCGAATGTCTGAGACAATTTCTTCTTTTGCCCGTGTCGAACTCTTGAGATCGACGTCAAGTTCAGACGCATGAACACCCTCGGCGTGCTCATCAAGTTCAGCCCGCCCTGTCCGCCGCCCAACTTGGCGCACCTCGGGTATCTCAAGAATAAGCCTCTCGGCGATTAATCCTACCCGGTGGCTTTCTGCCAGCGAAATGCCAGGATTGAACAGCAGGTTAATGGTGAAAGAGCCTTCGTTGAACGGTGGCAGAAAGGCGCGGGGAAGAAACGTGAGCGCAACGCCTGCGGCTAAAACCGCTGACCCTGCAAGCGTCATCAGCCAGCGAGGGTTGCGAAAGCTGAGGCTGAGAACAATGCGGTTACCTGCCTTCAGTTTACGGATAAGCCAACTTTCATTGTGATCCAGTCGCTTCAAGCCGGGCAGCAGATAGTAGGCCATCACGGGCGTGAGTGTGATGGAGACAATCAGG
>JANMLW010000230.1:0-13406 GCA_031372765.1 Hyphomicrobiales bacterium | reverse complement strand
CTGTAACAACACAAAGGACAGCATGAGCATTCTCATCGAATTTTGCGGCTCTTGAGGCCACGAACCCCAGGCCCTGCGTGTCAGGGCGGAACTTGAAAAACGCGGTGCCAAGGATGTTCAGCTGAAGCGGTCATCAGGTGGTATATTCAACGTCTATGTGAACGGCAGATTGCTATTTTCACGTCACGAGACCGGGCGTTATCCCTTGCCCGATGATATCGACGGTTTTGTGAAACCTGCCTGATCAAAAAAGTGGTTGCGCCGCGCCGGTTAAGGGTGGACACGGCGCAACCGAAATTCTATACGAACCAACGTCGTGACAACGGCTTTCGAGCCTTGTTGCAGACTGCCCGGATAGCTCAGTTGGTAGAGCAGCGGATTGAAAATCCGCGTGTCGCTGGTTCAAATCCGGCTCCGGGCACCACTTTAATGTGCAATGCAAGTGATAGTATCCGCTGGAGCGTTCTTGGTCGCCGTCCATCTTGATTTTTCAGATGGTCGAAATCAGCGGAGCGGTTGATTAAAATGATCCCGAATGTGACGCTTGAACAGCTTTCCTGTTGGTTGACGCGGTAGTTCCTTCCAAAAATCGATTGAACGCGGGCATTTGAAACTCGATAGTCGGCTCTTGCAAAGCGCGATGATCTCTGCGGAAATTTCTGCTGTGGCGTGAGACATGTCAATGGGCTGTATCACAGCTTTGACCTCTTCCCCGAGATCTTCATTCATGACCCCGATCACTGCAACATCGGCGACGGCAGGATGACCCAGGATAACGTCCTCAATCTCCTGCGGATAGATATTTACGCCGCCGGAAATAATAAGAAATGACTTCCTGTCGACGAGATAGAGATATCCCTCCTCATCAAGACGGCCGATATCCCCCAGCGTTGTCCAGCCCTGTGCGTTACGACTGGATGCCGTTTTTGCAGGGTCGTTGTGGTAGGAAAAATTATGGCCGTTTGCGAAATAAACCTCGCCTTCGGAACCCGCGGGCAGTTCGATACCCTTCTCATCGCAGATATGAACGTCGCCAAGCATCGCGCGACCAACAGAGCCTTCATGCCCAAGCCACTCAGGTGTCGTGATTGAACAAAAGCCGTTGTTCTCGGTTCCTGCATAATATTCATAAATGATAGGTCCCCACCAAGCGATCATCTTTTTCTTGATATCGACTGGGCAGGGTGCGGCTGCGTGAATGACGTGGGTCATTGAAGATGTATCAAATCCGCGCGTGATTTCCTCTGATAGTTTGAGCATGCGAACAAACATTGTAGGCACCCATTGGCTGTGGGAAATCCGCTGCTGTTCGATTGTCCGCAGCGCGGTTTCCGCGTCGAAACGCTCCATGATGAAAGCGCTCCCGCCGCGCTTGATGACAGTCATCGTGTGTCGCATCGGTGCGGCGTGGTAAAGCGGGGCAGGGCTCAGATAGCGCGTATTCTCATTGTAATCGTAGAGGCCACAGAGCAAATCGAGCAACATTGTGCTTTGGCCGGGGAGCTGATCCAGAAGTGGCCATTTCACGCCTTTTGGCCGCCCTGTGGTGCCCGATGAGTAGAGCATGTCAAGGCCCTGGGCCGGATCAGGAATCTCGAAGGCGTATTGTTCTGCGCAGGCAGAAGTCCAATCTGAAAAGCCATCTATCGGCTCTCCTAGCACGAACCAGTCTTGCACCATTGATACGTTCTGACGCAGGTTTGCCGCCATCTCTGAAAAACGGCTTGATGTAATGACGACCTTCGCTCCGCAATCGCGAACGATATACTCGACCTCATGCGCCAGAAGGTGAGTGTTGATAGCGGTGTAATAGAGGCCAGAGCGATCAGCGCCAAAGCAGATTTCAAGGAACTCGCGGGTATTTTCCATCAGAATGACAATGTGATCACCAGTCTTTGCACCGCAGGCCCGCAAGAGGTGAGCTACCTTATTGGAACGTTCTTCAAGCTGCCTGAATGTCACGGTCTCGCCACTGCCAACCATCTGGAAGGCAATTTTTTCGGGCGTGGTCTTGGCGAAGAAAGTTGGGTAGTACATCGAACGAGCCTTTTTCAGATGTTTTCTATGCGGCCTCGATCCGCCCTCTCAATGGTCAATCACAATCTTGCCCACTTGCTTGCCGCTCTTGAGATAGTCGAGTGCGGGCTTGAGGTCCTCAAATGCGAAAGAGCGATCAATAACCGGCTTGATGTGTTTGAGTTCGATTGCCCGCAACATGGCCTCAAAGCTGCCGCGATGGCCCACGGTGATGCCCTGTAACCGCACCTGACGCGCCACAATCGGGCCTAGCGATGTCGTAACATTGAGGCCAGACAAGACACCGATAAGGGAGATGGTTCCACCTGGTCGAACGCATCGAAGCGATTGACCAAAGGTTGCCTCACCACCCAGTTCGATGATGTTGTCATAGCCACCTCTGTCGGAAGTGATATCCCGCGTTGCCTTTGCCCAGTCCGGCGTTTCAAGATAGTTGATTGCTGCATCGGCTCCCGCCAGTTTCAGTCGTTCGATTTTCTCGTCGGAAGAGGAAATAACGGTGACATGCGCGCCGTGTGCTTTGGCAAAGGCCAATGCAAATTGTGCAACGCCGCCTGAGCCTTGAATCAAAACCTTGTCACCGGCCTTGATGTTCCCATAGGTGACAAGTGCGCTCCAGGCTGTCAATCCAGCGCAGGGGAGGCAGGCTGCCTCGCCATAGGAAAGGCTTGCCGGTAATTTCACCACACCCTGTTCAGAGAGCAGCATCAGATCGCACATAGTGCCGTCAAGCGGCCCGCCAAGGGCATGCGTGAAGTTGTCAGCTTGAGGCTCCCCGCCAGTCCATGACTGAAAAAATGTCGGGCAAATGCGATCCCCAATTTTCACGCGGGTTACACCCGTACCAACGGCGACTATATCTCCCGCACCATCAGAAACCGGGATAAGCGGCAGCTCACCTGTTCCTCTCCCGTAACCTCTGTTGAGAACCACGAGGTCACGAAAATTGAGCGAGGAAGCGCGCATCCTGGCAAGAACTTGCCCTGCGCCGGGTACGGGATCGGGGCGTTCTGTGATTTTGAGATTATCACAATTCCATTCATTTTCGAGCTGGTAGACACGCATTGTATTGTGTTTCCTGGTAAAAAAATTTCAGTTCAAGACAAGAGGTCATCGGGGCTTCAATAGTTTCGCCACTCTTTCAAGAAGCATCTCTGTCGAACCGTCTACGAGCCCTGCAAACCGCATCCCCATGAGATGACGGTTCAAACCATTCGTTTGTCGTAGCCCCTCAGCGCCCATCGCATGGCCTAATGCCGGAAGATGCCGCTCAATCATTCGGGTTGCCGCAATCTTGGTTTGTGCTGCAACAAGCTGGACATCTTCCCCGCCATCGAGTGCACGGGCAGCCGCCTGGACCAAGGCATCTACGGCTGCCAGATCAGATGCCGCTTCGGCCAAAATCCAGCGCCAACCTTGGTAATCCTCAAGCCTGCTGCCAAAACTTTCGCGCCTGTTGCCGTAATCACTCAGTAGCGCCAAGGCCGACCGCATCATCCCGCAACACATGGCTGCGACGTAAATGCGCGCACCGTTAATCTCGGTCATGATCGCTTTAAAAGCCTGCCCCGGCGCCGCGATAACCTCTGAATCGAGGACGCAGTAACCTGCAAGCCTGAAGCTCCCACTGCCTGTAGAAAAGAGGCTATTCACGTCCGACAGAGGGCCGCGCGCGAAGCCTTCGCGTCTGGCATCAATCAGGAACGCCCCGATGCCGGCAGGGTCACCGATCTCTTTGGTCTGGGCATAAACAATGATCGTGTCGGCAATGGCTGCGTTGGTGATCCAGATCTTTTCCCCATGCAGCGTCCAACCATCGCCGGTTCGCACTGCCTTCATCTGCATGGCCGTAACATCCGAGCCTGCCTCCGTTTCGGTCAATGCCGTGCAGCCAATCCTCCGCCCGGAAATAAGTTCGGGCAAAAAACTGTGGAGCGGGTTGGGAGCGGGCAGGCTGGCAAGTTTGGCACCAACGTTATGCGTGTTTATGATGGCCATCGCCACGCCAAAATCCCCTTCGGCAAGCACTCCGGCGATAGTCGCTTTGGTTCCGAACGAACAGCCCCGGCCGCCAAGACTTTCAGGGATTTGGATGGCAGTCAGGCCAATGGAAGCGGCATGCTGGAATGCTTCCGGCGGCATGGCTTTTTGCCGCTCCCAAGTTTCCGCGTTCGGTTGAACATACGACGCAACAAACTTTCTGGCTTCAGCAATGAGGGCCTTCTGGTCAGGCGTGGTCATTATCGCATTTCACCTTTTGCAAGAAACCCACGAACACGTTCCCAGCCTTGCGATGCAACGAACACGATGCCACGCGGCATGAAGATCGTGGCAACAACCAGAAGCAAACCATAAATTATAAGTCGGAAGCTGTCGGCAAAACGGAGATATTCGGGCAGGAATACAACAGCAAAGGCACCCACGATCGGTCCAAATATGGTGCCGCTTCCCCCAAGGATAACAGCAAGAATGGCATCCAGTGAATGGGCCACTCCAAAGACTTCCGGGTTGATGAAGCCCTGATAGTGCGCATAGAGCGTGCCGGCGATCGCCGCATAGAAGGCACTCGCGACAAAGGCAAACAGCTTGTATTTCCATACGGCGATCCCCGTCGCTGTAGCCAGCGCCTCATTCTGTCGGATTGCGAGCAGGATGCGCCCGACGCGGGAGTGCAGGATCAGCGCGCTCACGATAGTCATCGACACGGCAAGGGCGAGAACCAAATAGTAGTACGCTATCCGATCTTCAAAATTCACCAACCCACCGAAGAGTACGCCAGGACGGGGAATATTGGAGATTCCGGCCTCGCCTTTTGTCAGCGCGGAAAAATTCATAAGGACCGTGAAAATGACCATGTTGTAGGCGAGGGTTACGATCGCAAAATAGTGCCCCTTCACCCTTAGACTTGGATAACCGACGAGCAGGGCAAAAAGGGAAGTGACCAGAGGCGCCACGAGCATGGTAAGCCAGACCGGCCAGCCAAGATTGACGCTGAGCAGGGTGGAGCAATAGGCACCAATACCCATAAAGCCCGCTTGGGTAATTGAAACATAGCCGGTAAAGCCCTGGATGATATTCTGACCATGCGCCACGATCACCCATATCAGGGCGAGGATACAGAGCTGAATATAATACTTCACAGTGACAAAAGCAGGAAGCGCTAGGAGGAGCACGAGCAGAACAACAAGGGCGGCAGTGCCAGCTGTGTTTTTCATCGCGCCTTCCCCAGTAGTCCTTCAGGACGAACGAGCAGCACCACGATCATGACGATGAAGGCGATGACGTCTTTGTAGGCGGATGAAATGAAACCTGCGGCAAGCGCCTCGGTGACGCCAAGCAGCAAACCCCCAACAATGGCACCAGGAATGGAACCCAGGCCGGCTAGGATAAGGACTGAAAAGCCTTTGATTGCAAGTCCTTCACCAACTCCGGGGGCAATGGCAAACAACGCACCAATCATGATTCCTGCTGCCATACCCAATGCTGAAGAAACGGCAAAAACGATCATGGTGATGCGGTCAATATTCACGCCCATCAGTACGGCTGCAGGGCGGTTTTGGGCGAGCGCTCGGATTGCTGCCCCCGTTTTTGTACGGTTGATGACTGCTGCCATCGCAAAAATCAGCAAAGCACTGGAGAGCAGAACGTAAAGGCGTAGCTCGTGTAACGTGACTGGGCCCAGCGTAAACACGCGGCTGAGTCCCGTGGGAATGACAACCTGATCCGCGCCAAACAGCATCAGGTTTGAGCCTTCGGCAATCATCGTCAAACCGAGGGCAACAATAAAAGCGTTAACGTGGTTGGCATCCCTCACAGGGCGGTAGGCGAGCCTCTCGACCAAGACACCCAGAACGAGACCCGCAGCGAGGGAAACCAGGATGGATGGGAAAAGGCCCCAGCCCCATTTGGTGACGAGGATATAAGTGGCATAGCCCCCAAACATCGAAATTGAACCATGGGCGAAATGGGCGATGCCGAGAATGCCAAAAACCGCCGTCAAGCCAAGAGCGATCAGCGCATAGACGCCGCCGATGGTCAGCCCGTTGACGATCTGCTGAATGATCTCAGCCATGAAACTTACGCTTTCTGGTTTGATGTCAATTGGATGGATGCCCGTGACCCGGTGGAGTAATCACGCGGGGCACGGATCAAGAGTTCACTTGCGAAGGGAACGCAGGAACTTGGAGTATTCCGCCGTATCCGATGGCAGGTCCTCGGCAAACACCCAAGCACCTTTGCGCCACTGGAAGGCACCATTGGTGGTGTAGGCCTGTCCGTTCTCGTCGAACATGCGGCCGTTGACCGGCAGGTATTTCATGACCGCTTCAGCGGGGATGGATGCAGCCTGTATTGCCGCCGATACCTTCTTGGTATCAGTGACTGTTCCGGCCTTCTCAAGCGCATTCTTCAGCACATAAACCTGATCATAAGCATATGGCGAGCTCGGTGAAGGCGCACTGCCGAAGGCTGTCTTATAGTTGGTGTTATATTTCAGGCCGGCTGCGCTTGCTGATTCAAGCGTCAATTCGGTAGGGCGCAAATCCCAGACGCCTTCCATCTGCTCTGTAGTGGCAACGCGCAGGAATTGCTCTTCGCTGCCGCTGGTGAAGCCATACCGTGCGCCCTTCAAACCAAGTTCGACGGATTGGCGATAAACGAAGGCTGCGGGCTCCACATAGCCGATAACAAGAATGGCATCAGGCGCAAGTCCTCGCACCTTGGTTAGCTGCGGTGTCATATCGCGATCCTTGAGGGCAAAGCTCTCTTTGGCAACAATCCTGCCGCCGCTTTTGGCAAACTCTTTCTCAAAGGCATCGAGATACTGGACGTAAAACGACACCTCGAGCGACCCGATAACAGCGATTGTCTTATGGCCCTTGGCCGCTACGAAGCGACCGGCTGCTGCGCCCGTATAATCGGCTGGTGGACGTGTACGAAACAGATTGGAATGCCCTTGCGTTGTTATTGTGCGCTCGGCAGCATTGCCGACCAGCATGACAGCATCCTCTTTGCCAATGAACGACGTCACGGCACTGGTCGCACCTGAACAACAAAAACCGAGGATATACTTGATATTGTCGCGATCCAGCATTTTACGAACGCTGTTGGTGGCCTCAGTTGGGTTCGCTTTGTCATCATTTGCTATGACCTTTAGCTTGTACACATCGGGACCAACTTTGATGCCGCCTGCATCATTGATTTCCTTTGCGGCCATGGAAACGGCATTGGACTGTGGCAGGCCATAGACGGCCCCGGGGCCGGTGAGCGCATCAGCAACGCCGATTGTCAGTTCCTTGTCCGCAGCATGACTCACGCCAAGCAAGGGAAAACTCATCCCGAGTGTTATGATGGCCGAGGCCAATAGAAGTTGTGCAGGTTTTCTTGGCAGTTTCATTTGGGCTTTCCTCCTGTTTTTGGTCATTATTGATGGTCTGGAATGTGACTTGCAGGCGTAGTGAAACGTAAAATCAGATCAATGGCCAAGATAGGCCTTTGCAATGGCGGGATTCTCTCTCAACTCCATGCCTGTACCCTGAAGGACGATCTCACCGGACTCGAACAGATAGGCGCGATCAGCAAGCCGCAGAGCCATTGCGGAATTCTGCTCAACGAGCAGGATCGTCATGCCTTGAGCTTTGATTTTTGCGATGGTTTGCTCAACTTCGGCGACGATCTTCGGAGCCAGACCAAGGGACGGTTCGTCAAAGATGCACAGCTTTGGCTGCGACATCAATGCACGGGCGATGGCCAGCATCTCTTGCTCCCCACCTGAAAGCTTCCCAGCCATCTGACCTGAACGGGAACGAAGAATGGGAAACAGTTCCAGCATGGCTTCGAGGTCCGCCCCCTGGGCAGCGTCCGACCTTGAGTATGCGCCCATCTGAAGATTTTCCAGGACACTCATATCTGGAAAAACCTGCCGTCCCTCCGGACACATCGTAATGCCACGATGAACGATCTCATGCCCTTTGAGATTATCGATCCGCTGTTTAAAAAACGTAATCGCGCCTGCGTTGATCGGCAAGAGGCCACAAATGCATTTGAGTGTTGTGGTCTTGCCTGCACCATTGGCACCGATCAATGCCACGCATTCCCCCTCTTGAACATTGAAGGAGATACCATGCAGAACATTGACCTTACCATAAGCAGCGCGAAGATCGGCGACGTCCAACATCAACGTTCCTCCCCAAGATAGGCGTCAATCACCTTCGGGTCATTGCGGATCTCGCCAGGAGTACCTTCCGCGATCTTCTGGCCAAAATTCAGCACGACGATCCGGTCACAGATGTCCATAATCAGTGCCATGTGGTGTTCTATGACGACAACTGAGATTCCCCGTGTTCGGATCGCTCGGATCAATACACCCAGTGACTGACGTTCTTCAGCAATCATACCGGCGGCAGGTTCGTCGAGAAGCAGCAAGCGTGGCTCGCTCGCCAAGGCGGTTGCAATCATCAACAGACGCTGTTGTGCAGACGATAGCCCTTCAACCAAGGTGTGAGCAGCCGATTCCAGTCCGACCAGTGATAAAATTTCATGCACTTTTTTTGATTGCTGGATATGTTCCGCCCGGCTGGACTTGGAGCGAAAAATTGACGTCAACGGATTGGAAGGCATGCGGCTGTGACAGCCCAAAAGAACCTGCTCGTAAACAGTAAAGCCGCCAAAGCTGGTTGCGGTTTGAAATGTCCTTGCCAGTCCCGCCGAGACCCGCTCATCCTCCGGCAGATGTGTCACGGAAGTGCCGTTCAAGAAAATTTCGCCAGAGGTCACTGGCAATAAGCCCGACAGCAGATTCACTGACGTTGATTTGCCTGAGCCGTTTGGTCCAATCAGGCCAACAATTTCATTGTGGTAGACTGAGAAAGACAGATCGTCGACCGCGCGAATGCCGCCGAAATGCTTCGATACAGCTGCGAGCTGGATCACCGCAGTTGCCATGCTCACACCCTGAGCAACAGTGGAAGGTGCTGCACGAAGCAGCTGACCATCGTATTGGTATCCATAAGCGCTTCCCTACCAAGCTGGTCTCTCTCATCGGAGCCATTGTCTTGATGCGGCTGAGGCTAAGTCAAATCCCCAGATGTCTGAAATGAATTCTTTTCTCAAGCCATCGAAAATTTCGATGGTTTTCGTTCTTTTTTCAAGTCATTATAGGACGTGTAATTCGCTTTAAAAATATAACTAAGAAGTGAATGGTGAGATCATGGCAAAAATCGCTCATCTCAGAGCAGTGCAAGTGTTTGAAGCAGTTGCGCGAATTGGAAACATTTCAGCAGCGGCGCAAGCCTTGGCCGTCACCCAGAGCGCTGTCAGCTATCATATAAATATTCTGGAGCAGGACCTCGGCGCTAAACTTTTTGATCGCGGGCCGCGCGGTGTTCAATTGACTGCCAGCGGCCAGCTACTGATCCCTTATGTTCGTGATGGCCTCGATTCCATCGAGCGCGGAATGCAAGCGCTTAAAATAAGCGAGGACAACGCAGTTGTTCGGGTTGCCGTTTTGCCGATGTTTGCAAGTCGCTGGCTTGCACCAAGGTTATCTGAGTTCTGGGACAAATTCCCAACGACACAACTTTCCTTTACCCATGACAACAATGCTTTCTCAAACAAGAGCAATTCAGGAGAGATTGTGGATGTTGCAATCCAGTGGGGCTTCGGCGACTGGCCCAATGTAGAAAGCCACTTGCTGTTGAGTGCACCGCTCGTACCCGCCTGTAGCCCAGAACTACTCCGCCGTTCACCGATTGGGACGATTGCAGATTTTGCCAATCATGCCCTGCTCCATGTTGATAATCATGCGATGTGGCAACAATGGTTGACCGCATCTGGAGCAGATTCCGCAATGGCTGAGCAGGGATTACTGATGTCTGATCGACATTTTCAACTCAGTGCAACGCTTAATGGGGTTGGCATATCGTTGTTTATCAAGTCATTCATAAAAGACGAACTTGATAGTGGGAGGCTGGTAATTCCCATCGATGTTGAAAAAAAGACGAATTTTGCGTACTATATCGCTCGGTCCACAAAACTGAAACACGCGCCAGCGGCTGTTAATTTTTACAACTGGATAAAGAACTACTCGTTGTGACGGAGAGTTTGACTTTTTAAATCATAATCTCAATCAAATGGCGGTTCGCATCTTTATCCGCATTTGGGCACCATTTACTCCAAAGACCTGAAATAATCCCCTGAGACGCCGGACTGCATCACTTGGTCTTTGCAGAAGTGGGGGTGGCACAAACGTATGCGCGCTTATAATCTTTCAAAGTCCATCGTCCAGTTGGTTTCCCACGTCAGGCCACTATCCCGCGACATTGCCTGTTCCCAGCGGGGGGCTTCTGTCTTGGTTCGCAGCCAAAGGAACCGAACGCGAACGGGCATTCCTTCCAGCGAGTCATCGGCATAAAAGGATCCAGTTCCGTTCTCGAAGCGACCGACCACAGGCATATCCAGCGTATGTGGAGCATTGGAAGACAGCCACCAGATTGCCCATGTTCTTGTGGCTGCATCAAACGACCTAAGCGCGACCGCACGGTAGCTCCCCTCTGGGAATTCAAGCAGGTTATCCTCGATATTGCCGTTGCCGCCCAGTATGGATTGCATCTTCGAGGTTCCGCCAAACGAATCCCACTCCATGCAGTTTGCGAGACGATGCTTCAGTCGACGATGGTTCACTTTCCACGAGCCGATTTGAAAGTCGAAATCTGTCGATGATCCGGTTGTCGCGCTCATTCTGAACATCTCCCTTTATATCAAGGCATGTTGCCTTTTTGTTCTAATTTTTGCAAGTTTGAATAATTGCTTCGCAGGTGTTTTCTGGCCTATTTCGCAATTTCTTGAATATGAACATCAGATAAACAGCGACTTCACAGTGGCGTCAGACCTCCGGAAATAGACACGATTCAAGAGAGGCGGGCGGCAAAAAGCGTTGCGCGCGGCGTTTTCTCTCCAAAGTTATCGGCCATCCGGGGAGCTGTCCATGACGACCACTCAAACCGCATTCAATCAGGTCGTGACCCTGCGGCAGGCCAAGAAACTCATTCAGTGTATGGCCCAGGAACAGAGCTTCCTGCTGCTGTCAGCACCGGGCATCGGCAAGTCGGAAATGGTCTATGAGGCGGCCCGCGAGATGGGCTTGCCGTGTCGTTCACTGTTAGGAACGCAGATAGCAACCGAGGATGTCAGCGGTGTTCCGCGCATCGTTGGCGAGCGCTCGGTGTTCTGTCCGCCGCGTATCCTGCTGCCTGAAAAGCCCGAGCCGTTCTGCCTGTTTCTGGATGAGTTGCCCGCTTGTGCGCCTGATGTCCAGAAGGCTTTCTACTCGCTGCTGCTGGAGCGTCGTCTGGGTGAGCATGCCTTGCCGCCGGGCACCTGGGTGGTGGCGGCGGGCAATCGCTTGCAAGACCGTGCCCTTGTGCGGGCGATGAGTTCGGCACTCGTCAACCGCGTAACAATCCTGCAAATCCGACACGATGTCGAGGAGTGGCTCGCCTGGGCGCAGCGCAGCGGTGTGCGGCGTGAAATCCGCAGTTTCATCAACACAGTGCCTGATGCGTTGATGCGCGATGTGCCCGCTGATCCCGTGCCATTCTCGACACCGCGCTCATGGTCCTTGCTGTCGCGGGCGCTCGATATGGCGGATAAAGCCGGTATCTTGACCGATGAAACCCGACAGGCATTGGCTTATGGCAGGCTCTCTCCGGAGGATGCCGCCGTGTTCTGCGCGCTGGCTGAGGAGAGCATCGGTCCTGTGCAGCCGCTCGAATCCTACATCCGCAAGCCCGCGCTCTTGCCCAAGGGTGATGCCGCCCGCTGGTTCATCCTCGATTGCATCCGCCAGTTCGTACGCGACGGCAAGGCCGATGCGCTTCCGCCGCGTCTGATCAATGCCTTTCTGCGCAGCCTGCCGCAGGAGAACCAGTTGATCCTGCTGACAGACATGGTCGAGAAATGGGGCGCTCTGGGAGCCGAAAAGGCCATGTTTGCTCTGATGCGCAAGGTCACGGCGGGATGAGCCAAACGTCGCAGCAAACGAGAGCTGATCGCGCCACGCTTGATAGGCTTCAGCGCGGGTTACGCATGGTAACGGTGCCGTTTCCCCATCTTTCTGGATTGGCGGCGGCGGTCCGCATCGCTGTGGATAATTCCGTGCCGACCATGGGCATCTTTGCCTCTGGCCGGTTGGTGGCCAATGCCGAATTCACGGCGCGGTTATCAGCCAGCGAACTGGTATTTGTGCTTGCGCATGAGTTGCTGCATCTGGCGCTCAAAACGCACGATCGCGCCGTGGGATCAGCACGACTCGAATTCAATTATGCCCACGACTATATTATCAATGATATGCTGCGGCATGCGCTTGGCGTGACGAAGATACCGGCTGGTGGCCTGGATATGCCCGGCGCACGGGAGAAGTCCGCAGAAGAAATCGTGCTGGATATGCGGCGAAACGCCAGTTCCACCCAGTCCCGTACGCAGGTTTGGGAAGGGACAGCGGTAACTGTCGATCAAGTGCTTGGAAAAGGCAGTCAATCAGCATCGGGCAATACCGGCGATGTGCTGGACGCCAGGCGCGAACAGGAGATGTTCCCGCAGGATAGTGAGGATCAGACGGCCCGGGCTCGCGCCATCAAGGGCTTGGCAGCACAGGGCATGGCGATGGCCAAAGCGATTGGCATGATGCGCGGGCGCGGCGCGGATTCAGGCGGCACACAGCAGCAGGTAAGGGCCTTGCGGGGAATATACCGTGCGCCGTGGCAGGTGGCGCTGCAACGCTGGCTTGAGGGCGTTTCGCCTGGCGAGCGCACCTTCATGCGGGCCTCTCGTCGCGGCGCTGAGAGGACGGATATCGTCATGCCGGGCCGCCAGCGCCATTCCATGATGCTGAACGTGGTGCTGGATACCAGTGGCTCGATGAGTGAGGAAATTCCGTTTGCCTTGGGTGCCATTGCTGATTTTTGTGAAGCGACAGGTATTGATGATATCCGCGTTATCCAGTGCGATACGACAGTGACCGCTGATGAAATGCTCTCGCCAACGGAACTGGCGGAATACGGGATCAAGGGCTACGGCGGCAGTGATCTGACGCCTGCACTTTTGTCGTTATCCGATGATCCGCGTGTTTCAGCCGCCATCGTCATCACAGACGGAGACATCATTTATCCGCCAGAACCCATGCCCTATGCCGTACTTTGGGCTGTGCCGGGTCATTCAACCACATTCGCGCCGTCATACGGGCGGGTCATCACCATGCAACGGGGGAATGCATCATGAAAGTCATTCAGGAACTTGTCGGCTATTTTGACCGGAATGGAAAACTCACGCGGCGGCAACTGCGCAAGATTCTCGATCAGGATTATGTCGCTTCC
>JANMLW010000155.1:0-3283 GCA_031372765.1 Hyphomicrobiales bacterium | reverse complement strand
GCTTTGCCGTTGGCGGCAAAATTGAAACGACCAACCTTGACGGCAATGCCCGCTTCCTTGGCCTTGGCTTCCGTCATGCCCACGGATGCGATTTGCGGATGGCAATAGGTGCAGCCGGGTATCTTTGCCTTATCCATGGGGTGTACGTGCAACCCCTTGATGTGCTCGATGCAGACCACGCCTTCGTGCTCGGCCTTGTGCGCCAGCATGGGCGGACCAGCCACATCGCCGATGGCATAAATGCCTTTCACGCTGGTTTCGCTGTAATCGTTGGTGACGACGCAGCCACGATCTGTCTTGATGCCCAGAGACTCAAGCCCCAGATTCTCGATGTTGCCGACCACGCCAACGGCAGAGATCATGCGATCCACGGTCAGTGTATCGGTCTTGCCATCCTGCTCGATGGTCGCCGTCACATTGTTCGCGCCCTTCATGACCTTGGTCACCTTGGCGCTGGAGCGGATCTTGAGGCCCAGTTTCTCGAACGTCTTGCGGGCAAGGCCGGCGATTTCAGCGTCTTCCACCGGAAGAATCTGCGGCATGACCTCGACAACCGTCACATCCACGCCCATGGCGTGATAGAACGACGCAAACTCCATGCCGATGGCGCCGGAGCCCATAACCAGCATGGATTTGGGCATTTCGGACGGGATCATTGCCTCGAAATAGGTCCAGATCAGTTTGCCATCAGGCTCAATGCCGGGCAAAGCGCGGGGACGTGCGCCGGTGGCGATGATGATATGCTTGGCTGTGTAGGTGCCCTCACCTGCCACACCTTTGGGAATGGCGTTCTGCGGTTGCACGGCGGGCTTGGTCATGGCTTTGACCACCACCTCACCAGGCTTGGTGATTTTGGCCTCGCCCCAGATGATATCCACCTTGTTCTTCTTCATCAGATAGCCGACGCCGCCGTTGAGCTTGGCTGAAATACCGCGAGAGCGCGCGACAACCGCCTTCACATCCGGTTTCATAGTACCTTCCAGCACCAGACCGTAGTTCTTGGCATGCTGAGCGAAGTGCAGGATTTCGGCCGAACGCAGCAGCGCCTTGGTGGGAATGCAACCCCAGTTCAGGCAGATACCGCCGAGATGCTCACGCTCGATGATGCCGACCTTGAAGCCGAGCTGCGCAGCACGAATGGCGGTGACATAGCCACCGGGGCCGGAGCCGATGATGAGAACGTCGTAATTGGTTGACATGGAAGCTCCTGCTCAGAACCGGAATGAGAGAATGGTATAAATACAGGCCAAGGCGATCAGGCCAACGGCGAATGCGATGAAATGACCATAGTTGCGGTTGAAAGCGACAATGCTCTTGTTGCCCTCACCGCCGCTATTTCCAAGCGCAACAGTGGTGCCGATCAGAGACAGCGCAATGGCCGAGGACACCACACCAAGCACGACACTCAGCACGACGAGTCCTGCACCCCAAATGAGACCCAGACTGACGGGCGCACTGATCGCAAGCAGCAGCGCACCAAACAGGCTGATCCAGCCGGAGGCTGCCCCCAGAACCGGCGAAGCATGTATGTTCTCCCCGCCGGTCTCCTGAATGGCTACCCGCAAAAGCTGCGTGCGCAGGATGAAGAGGGAGAGGCCCGCGACGATGAGGATTGGGAAGAAGTCACGCATCACAGCAACTTGCTTTGCGCAGCCTTGACGCAATCCTGATTGAAAGCGTCAAATTTGGCATCAATAGAGGCAAATGCCATTGCAAAGTCATCACTGGAAATCTTGGCGGATTTTTCGGCCAGTGCCAGCAGTTCCCAGGTCAGTTGGGTGTAGGGCACACGCGCCGCTTCCTCGCGGAAATTGGCCAGAAATGTCCCCAACGCGCCGAACTTGTAAACCAGTGCTTTCAGTTCGACCGTCATCATCTCGTCGGCTGACTGGCCCGCATCCCGCCCGGCTATGCCAAGGCGGTTGGATTCCTCGGCTTTGAGGCGAAACTGGAAGAACACCTCGATGATGTCCTTGCAGGTCTTGAGGTTTTCAGCGCGCAGCACATTGCGCTGGGCACTCTCGATCTGGCGGGAGTAGTTCACGGACTGGAAGATGGACGAAACCAACGACAGGACGGCGATGCCGAGGGGCAGCATCACCAGCCACCGGTTGGCATAGCCTGTTGTACCCGGCGTGTTTGCGTCATCAGCCATGGCAATATCGCTTTCCGGCTTGCCTTATACCAACATCCCCATGGGGTTCTCGATATACTTGCGGAAGGCCGAAAGCACTTCTGCGCCGAGCGCACCATCCACAGCACGGTGATCGGTTGAGAGCGTGACGGACATAACGGTGGCAACAACAACAGCGCCGCCCTTCACCACGGCCCGCTTTTCGCCGGCACCGACAGCGAGGATCGTTGCATGCGGCGGGTTGACGATGGCTGCAAAGTCCTTGACGCCGAACATGCCGAGATTGGAAACGGACGTTGTGCCGCCCTGATATTCCTGCGGCATCAGTTTGCGGTTCTTGGCGCGCGCCGCCATGTCCTTTACCTCGTTGGAGATTGTGGACAATGTCTTGTGGCAGGCATCCCGGATGATCGGCGTGATGAGGCCTCCGGGGATCGACACGGCCACGCCCACATCAGCATGCTTGTGTTTCAGCATCGTGTTGTCGGTCCAGGAAGCATTGGCATCCGGCACGGCTTTCAGGGCCATCGCCCATGCCTTGATGACCATGTCATTGACTGACAGCTTGTAAGCGGGCTTGCCGTCCATTTGCGGCGCAGCGGCATTGATCTGCTCACGCAACGAAAGCAGCGCATCCAGTTCGCAATCCACCGTCAGATAGAAATGCGGGATCGTCTGCTTGGCTTCCGTCAGGCGGCGCGCAATGGTCTTGCGCATGCCATCATGCGGCACTTCGGTGTAGGAACCTGGCTCGAACAATTTCTTGGTCATATCGTCGGATGGACCGGAAGCCATTGGTGTCGCAGGTTTGGGTGCCGCTGCCTGTGCGGCCGCAGGTGCCACTTTTGCAGTACCGCCCGCTATTGCGGCTTTCACATCGGCTTCGACAATGCGGCCATGCGGGCCAGAGCCGGTGACCTTGGAGAGATCAAAATTGTTCTGTGCAGCGATGCGCTTGGCAAGAGGCGAAGCAAGGATGCGGGAAGACCCCTCACCCGATCCGCTTCGCGGACCACCCTCTCCCGCGAGCGGAGAGGGAGAAGCGCCACTTCCTTCTCCCCTTGCGGGAGAAAGTGCCACCGGAACGGTGGCGGATGAGGGGCTGGCGGCAGCAGGCGCAGCCCCACCACCAGCAGCAACCTTGGCCAC
>JANMLW010000161.1:0-7116 GCA_031372765.1 Hyphomicrobiales bacterium | reverse complement strand
CGGCCGTGAAATAAGGTTTGCATCGGGAAGGAGCGTCTCGACGAGGGGCCGCATGATGGCTGAGCCAAGCACCAGCGTTTCCTCGCGGCCACGCCGGTTGAGCAAGTGATCGGTGAAGACATGGCCACGGTCGAAATCCTGCGCCAGCTGAATCTCGTCGATGGCAACAAAGGCCACATCCAGATCGCGCGGCATCGCTTCAACGGTGGCCACCCAGTAGCGCGGATTTGGGGGCTTGATCTTTTCCTCGCCCGTGATGAGTGCCACCTGATCCGCACCGACGCGCTCGACCACACGGCCATAGACCTCCCGCGCCAGAAGTCGGAGCGGCAGGCCGATCAAGCCTGACGAATGACCCAGCATCCGCTCGATGGCGAGATGCGTCTTGCCGGTGTTTGTTGGCCCCAGAACGGCAGTCACACCGCGAGAACGCACGAGAGGAGAGAGAGAATATGATACCATCTTAACTTTCTAACCACCTGACGCACGAAACCTGTGCCTGTCTGGCACGAAACCCTTAGCATCAGGCCATGGCGCATTCACGCCTTTTCGATCAGCGTAATCGACGCATTCCCATTCTGATGCAGAATTATGACGCCAGGGAGGGTGCCTCTTCAATCCTTGGCCAAACCCGGAACAGACTGGCTACGAATCGGCATAAAGTGATTCGTATGATTGCCTTGATGGGGATCGCGGGCAGTCCGCGGGTGTTTCTGGCGAGAGTGAGGGAGGTTTTCAGCAAGGCTTCTGCCTCTTTCCGGACTGGTCATTAACGCAAGGTTTTCAGGGTGAGGCACCCGGTTCTTTCGCAACGATAAAGATCAGTGATGGCGACAATGGATGTCAGGGGTAATCATTGGCACTTTAAGGGAACAAACCATGCCCGAATCGGAATTCCGATGATTCGGGCACGGGCCACAAAAATCCGGTTGCAATTGATCTATCTATGGTTGCATCAAAAATGATCAAGGCTTTGTGTAGGACGGCACTCAAGAAATGCCGTAGAGACAGCTACGCACAGATGCCGATACGGAGTTTACCATGCGCCTGACTTTTCCGGTTTTGCCACTCAATCGATTGATCTTGCGATCGATCTTGGGGCATATCACTGCTTTAGCCTTGGCAATTACGGGCTCCACAGGCATCGCGATAGCCCAAGCCCCGGCGCAGAAAACCCTGCGTATCGTGCCGTTTGCTGATCTGCAGGTCATTGACCCGATCAATACAACCGCCGGCAATGTCCAAAGTCATGCGATGCATGTTTATGACTTCCTGTTTGGTCGCGATGCGGAGCAGGTGCCGCGCCCCCAGATGGTCCAGACATATTCAGTCAGCGAGGATGGCCTGACATGGACCTTTGTACTGCGCGACGGCCTGAAGTTTCACGATGGTGCCGCTGTGACGATGGATGATGTCATCCCGTCGCTCAAGCGCTGGGGCGCGCGTGATCCCTACGGTCGGCAGATCGTGGCGCTGACCAAAGACATGGTGGCGACGGATCCAAAAACCCTGGTCTGGACATTGACCAAGCCCTTCTCGCTGATGCTGGAAGCCTTATCGAAATCCACCAGCAATGTGCCCGCGATCATGCCAAAGCGCATTGCTGAAACCGATCCGATGAAAAACATAACCGAGACGATTGGTTCGGGCCCGTTCATTTTTGTGAGGGAGGAATGGGTACCCGGCGCAAAAGTGGTCTATCGCAAGAACCCGGATTATATCCCCCGTTCTGAACCGTCTTCCGGTTCTGCCGGAGGCAAGATAGCCAAGGTGGACCGTATTGAATGGCGGATCATTTCTGACCCCCAGTCAGCGGTCTTTGCCCTCATCAACGGAGAGGTGGATTTTCTGGAGAACCCTCCGACTGATCTTATCCCCGAGCTGAAAGCGCGCGGTGCCAAGTTCACCACCACCAATGCACTGGGGTTTCAGGGCATGATGCGCATGAACCATCTTCATCCTCCCTTCAACGATGCCCGTGCCCGCCAGGCGTTGCTCTATCTGATGGATCAGGAACAATATCTGCGGGCGATGTTTGGTGACCCTGAAAACTGGCGTGTTTGCCGGGCTTATTTCAATTGTGGCGGCCCCTTTGCCACTGACGCTGGTTCAGAGCCTGATTTTGGCAAAAACAAGATCAAGGCCAAGGCCTTGATGGAGGAGGCCGGCTACAAGGGCGAGCCTATCGTGCTTCTCCATCCGACGGATATTCCCTTCCTGTCCGCAGCCACCCAGCTTATGGCCCAGGACCTCAAGTCCATCGGCGTCAATGTACAGATGGTGGCCATGGATTTTGCCACCATGGCACAGCGCCGTGCCAACAAGTCCGTACCCGCTCAGGGCGGCTGGCATCTGGGTATGACATGGTGGAACGGTGCCGGGTCCATGGACCCTGTGGGCAATGTGCCGATGCAGGCTTCCTGCGAGCGGGCATGGCCAGGTTGGCCGTGTGATGCAGACCACCAGGCCCTGATCACTGCTTTTGCTGCCGCGAAGAACAACGAGGAACGTCAGAAGGGCGCCATTGCCGTGCAGGTAAGTGCCTACAAGTTTGTACCTTATGTGCCGTTTGGCCAATGGTTCCAGCCTGTGGCCCATTCACCCAAACTCAAAGGCCTCCCGATCGTACCCGGCGTCATGGCTTTCTGGAATGTCGAGAAGGAATAACGTCACGCGCTTAACCGAACGGCAACCTTAACCCTCTATATCCTTTCATGGTTAAGCAACGGGCATGTCGTTCGTTGCTCCCTAGTTGCGTTCGAGTGCGTTGGTATGCGTATGCGTAAGCGTTCTTCCCGGCGGCCCTTTCTGGTGCGCCCGCTGAAACCATGGATCCTTGCGGCAGGGGTTCTCGTTTCTGTCACGGCAACGGCTGGATATCGTTCAACCGTTGATCCCAATACGCCGGGGCTTCGCTTCCTTGAAGATCCCGTGAACGTCAGCCTTTCCTGGCCAACCCTTACTGCACCTGATCTTGCGATGGTGCTGGAAGATTTCATTCCCGCACGCCCGCAACTGCCTGTTGAAGATGTGGTGGAGAACGATAGTGAGCCGCAATTGCAGCCAGGCCTGTGGCGTCATGCCCAACCGACGGATGGCTCAGAACCTCTTTTTGAGGCCACGCCGGAAATCTCCGTCCTGTTTCGCCTTAGCGGTGATCTTCTACCGCGCACCCGTACATTCGAGGCTGATGATGGTGGATTGATCGTCGGCGCATTCAGTGGCCTGATGGCGAAGTCTGCCGACCAACCTGTTCTTGCGGCTCTGCCGGTCGAGCCGGAAAAAGCGCAGACCGTTGCTCCCGGCAGCAAAATAACCATTGCGCTTCCGCCACCACAGTCCCCGGTCGTCATGCCATTGCCGACTGTCAAGATGGCGCTGGCCCCGTCGCGTCCTGTGCCGGCCAGATCACCGCTGGTCGGCACCGTTACCTCCGAGAAGGAAATGAAGTGCCTGGCGGAGGCCATCTATTTTGAGGCGCGGTCTGAGCCAGAGCGGGGCCAGGCAGGCGTCGCCCAAGTAGTGTTGAACCGCGCACGCTCCGGCGTTTATCCCTCCACTGTCTGCGGTGTGGTCTATCAGAACCGTCATCGGTATCTGGCCTGTCAGTTCACCTTTGCCTGCGAGGGCAAGTCCCTTCGCATAACCGAACCCGGTGCATGGAGCACAGCTACCCGCATTGCCCGCGATGTTGCTGAAGGCCACACGTATCTCGCGGGTGTGGGCAATGCTACACATTACCATGCCAATTATGTACGGCCTTGGTGGGCGCGCCACATGGACCGGCGTGAAAAAGTGGGCAAGCACATTTTCTACTACGAGACAGCTGAAAACTGATCCTGATCATGTGTGGTCGCTACGCCCTGATCAGTTCTCCCGAGGTGGTGCGGGCGCATTTTCACTATTCTGACCTGCCCAACTTTCCGCAGCGATATAATATAGCGCCCACGCAACCGGTCCCGGTGGTGCATGACCAGGATGGCCAAAGACGCTTCACCCTGATGCGCTGGGGCTTTGTTCCTTCGTGGGTAAAGGACCTCAGGGACTTTCCGCTGGTTATCAATATCAGGTCCGAGACAGTCCGCGAGAAAGCCTCATTCCGTGCCGCTTTCATGCGCAGACGCGCGCTGATGCCTGTTGACGGGTTTTACGAGTGGCAGCGCCTGGACAAGACAAGCCGGCCTTTCCTGTTGCGAAAACCGGACCGCGGCGTTTTTGCCTTTGCCGCATTGTGGGAGACATGGTGCACGGCTGATGGCAGCGAGCTGGATACGGTGGCTTTGCTCAACACCCACGCAAATGGCCTGATTAGTGCCATTCACGCACGTTCACCGGTCATTCTGCCAGAGGCACAGTTTGATGCCTGGCTTGATCCGAACACGGAGCCGGAGCGGGCACTTGCCTTGCTACGACCGCCTCCGGACGAGTTTCTGGAAATGATCCCCATTGGACGCAACATCAACCGCGTTATCAACGAC
Source organism: Hyphomicrobiales bacterium (assembly GCA_031372765.1). Lineage (GTDB taxonomy): Bacteria > Pseudomonadota > Alphaproteobacteria > Rhizobiales > Beijerinckiaceae > JADCCX01. Next base: position 2,638 of record JANMLW010000161.1, on the reverse strand, counting down.
AGCGCTGATGTTCAGAGCGAGGAACGACAGCATGCGCCTGACAGTCTTCCCGTTGCTGCAAAAAGTAAGAGACTGATTGTCAAGGACGATCCGCAGGGCACTCTGTTCTGAGTTGGCGGAGCCAGCTTTTCATAACCAGGTTGAGGGGGAGCTTTGCCAGCCGCCAGCAAGACAGCGCCAGAAATGCTCATACCGGTCAACGCAACGGTCCAGCGCGAACTGTTCAAGCGCTTTGATCCGGGCAGCTTTTCCAAAGCGTTCGCGCAGGGCAATGTCCTGTGCCAGTTGGAGGATTGCGCGAGACAGTTCCGCAGGGCTGCGGGGTGGTACAAGGAAACCCGTTTCCCCGTCATCGATGGCATCAATGTTGCCACCTACACTGGTGGCAATCATCGGAAGAGCGGCAGCCATGCCCTCGATCAGGCTGTTGGAAAATCCTTCTGTGTGACTGACAAGCAACCCGATATCAGCCGCTGCATAGGGCTGGCGGGAGCCTTTCCATTCACCGGTGAAGACCACGTTTCCTGCAATGCCCAGCCTGTTGATCTCCACCTGCAAGGCGGCGCGTATGCCTTCATCCCGGCCTGGCAGCAGCAGGCGCCAGGGTTGCGGCAATTGATCGGCAATCATGCCAAGTGCTGCTATCAGGTCTGCATGTCCCTTGTAGGTGTGCAGGTTGGCTACCAGCGTCATCACGAAGGCGTGGGGCGAAAGACCAAACGTCATGCGCGCCGCAGCCCTTTCGTCCGCTGTTACGCGGTTCGCAATGGGGATGCCGTTGTGAATGATGCAGACTTTATGTGGCGTGGCTGACTCTGCAACAAGCTCTTTGGCAACGGCATGGGAATTCCCGATCAGGGCCGTACTGAACCGGTGCGCCTGACGCTCGACAGTCTGCGCGATGCGATGATGTTGTGAATAGAATGCAAGGCTGCGACGCGCATGCACGAGCTTGGTGGATAATCCAAAAGGCCAGAGATGGGCTCCCGTTGCAGCAAGATAGGGTTCGCTCAAAAACGCGTGAACTATTTTTGCACCTGATCTGTTTACGGCACGATTGATCAGGATGGCCTGCATCAATGTTCGCAATGGCCGTGGTGATTTGAAGGATGGCGCAATAATGGTGATGCCGGCCTCGCGAAGAGGAGCTTCCAGTGCGCCGCCCTTTTGCAGCAGGACAGCGGTGATATCAAACCCCCGCTCTGCCAGAAGAGGCAGGACATGCAGAAGGTGCTGCTCCGTTCCGCCGGTGCGCATGGGTGGCGCAGCAATCACGACAGAAATCCTATCCGCCATGAAGTTGCCCTGCCTGTACCTGATGCTGTCCTGAAGAACCATTCCAGGAAACCAGCATCAGTATGGACCATAGCAAGGGAGCATGATCTTCCGTGCCCGCAAGATGCGCCGTCCACAGTGACTTGATGGTATCACTGTCCAGACCGCAGTCTTCCAGATGAGCGGGTTTTAGAAGATTTTCTGCCCAGTCCCGCAAATCCTTGCGCAACCACTTTGCCAGAGGCACGGCAAAGCCCGCTTTTGGTCGCTCGAACAGCGCGGGCGGAACATGGCGGGCGAGGATGGACCGCAACAGTACCTTGCCGGTATTACCCATGCGGCGATGGTACTGTGGCGTGCGCATCGCCCATTCCCAGATGCGGTGATCAAGTAGCGGCACGCGCACCTCCAGTCCAGTCGACATGCTGGCCCGGTCGACCTTCACCAGAATATCATCTGGAAGATAGCCCATGGCATCAGTCACCTGCATACGCGTCAGGCAATCGGGCAAATCTGCCACGGTTTCAGGGTCATGGGCTTTGGCATTGTGTTCGCGGGTTGACCGCATCAGATTGGCAGGATCAAGTGTCAATGATGTCATCTGGCGATATCCACTGGCAAAATCAGCCGCCGCCCCCATGGCCATTGCCCGCTTGAGCCTGTGTCCGCCGTGATCACCGGTTTGCCCGGTTATTGCCAACAATCCGTCAAGCCAGGACGTTGGCAATGCGCCAATACCGGCCGCAGCCATCCTGCGCACCGGGCCTGGAAAGGCACTCTGGTAACGCCTCAGATTCTGGCCCCAGCCGTGGCGGGCATAACCACCGAAAACCTCATCGCCGCCATCACCGGAAAGAGCAACGGTCACATGCTGACGCACCAGTCTTGATAAGAGCACTGTGGGCAGTTGCGATGAATCCGCAAAGGGTTCGTCGTAGATACCCGCGATTGTATCCACCAGTGCCAGTGCATCCCGCCCTGAAGTACGCAGGGTATGGTGGCGCGTGCCAAGATGGGCAGCTACGGCCTCGGCATGGGAAGACTCATCCCAGGCATGCTCCTCAAAACCGATGGTAAAGGTATCGACCTTGCGGGTCGCGTGCTGCTGCATGAGCGCGACAACCAGCGATGAATCGATGCCACCGGACAAAAAAGCCCCCAGGGGAACATCAGCGATCATCTGTCTTTGGACGGCATCACCAATCAGTTTCTCGCCAAAATCCGCAGCCTGATCAATCGACATGGCATCAGGGCTGTGTTGCCCTTCCAGAGCCTTATCGCGAGGGGACCAGTAGGGTTTGATCTCAGGCTCTTCTCCCGGCTTCCATGTCAGGATGGATCCAGGCGGCAGTTTGTGGATGCC
>JANMLW010000148.1:0-38583 GCA_031372765.1 Hyphomicrobiales bacterium | reverse complement strand
CTTGTAGCGCTCCGGCACTGTTTCTGGCGCACCAAAGTTCACCATATCAAGTGCCCCGACCGAGCCGATATAGGGTAACCGGCTGCGAATGATTGCGCCGAAACGATCCTCCATCGCCGGGAATATGCCGCCCATCATCATGTCGCAAATCTCGGTGGTCGTGACATCAATCACACTGACGAGTTTACCCCCGTCGACAAGTTTTTCCATGGCCTGGCCACCGATGCCTGTGGCATGGAACACGAGGCAATCATGCGTCTGGGACAATTGCTTGGTTATCTGCTGCACACAGGCCGTCGTCACACCGAACATCGTCAATCCGATGGCTGGCTTTCTGGCCTTCACGGGTCTTGCCGAACGGCGGGCATTCACCATGCCGATCATGGCTTGTGCCGCGTTGCTCAGGATATCTTCGGTAATGATATTCAGGCCCTGGACGTCGGCGACCGACGGTAACAGCATGATGTCGGATGGCCCGACGTATTTGCTGACTTCGCCTGATGCGACAGTCGAGACAATCAGTTTAGGTATGCCAACCGGCAAAGCACGCATGGCGGGTGCCACCATGGCCGTTCCACCCGAACCACCGGCAGAGAGGACGCCGACTATACCGGTTTGCTGCACCATCCAGCGGGAAAAAGCCTCCGTCATACCAGCGACGGATTGGCCTCGGTCTCCGGTGAAAACACCCGACGCTCCACGGGGATGGAATGCCGCCACCTGATGCGCTGGTATCTCCGCGCCCGAATGACTGCCCGATGTGGAGAGATCAACCATGCGCACCGGCAGTCCAGCTGCACGGATCAGATCGCGCATGAAACGCAGTTCTTCGCCCTTGGTGTCCATGGTGCCTGCAACGAGAACAATCGTCTCACCCGGCGATGCAAGCGGACGGATTGCGGCCGTGACAGTCGCGCCCATGAGCGGACGTGTCGTCACCACCCGCGCCAGCTGTTCCAGGCGGGCCACTGGCACGGGTTGTGACCACCGTGTTGGGCGCGCCGGGTTGGCATTGTAGATTTTGACTGGACCGCCTTGCATGACAACCGGAGCCGCCATAGCCTGAGCAGCCGGTTGTCCAGCATCCGCGCTGTCATGCCGCCCCACACCCAGCAGGCGCTGCTGCAACTCCCGGTCCGCTGCAAGGTCCCGCGCCGGTACGATTCGGTTGACGCGCCCGTTCACCATGATCGCGACATTCTCGGCAATCGTGCAGGCGACACCAATGTTCTGTTCAATCACCAGAACATCCATTTCGCCATCTTCGCCAAGTCGCATCAGCATCTCTTCAACCTGCGAGACGATTACCGGAGCAAGTCCCTCCGTCGGTTCGTCCATGACAAGCAATCTGGGATTAGCCAGCAGCGCACGCGAAATGGCGAGCATCTGCTGCTCGCCGCCTGAGAGTTGTCCGCCACCATTTAACTTGCGCTCAGCAAGGCGTGGGAAAACCGAATACACCCGCTCAATGGTCCATGGCCCCTTGCGGCGCCCTGCCACCAGACGCAGGTGTTCATCCACAGTCAGCGAGCGCCACAATCTGCGCCCCTGTGGCACGTAGCTTATGCCCATTTGTGCGATATCTGCCGGGGCAAGGCCAACAAGCGATTGTCCGGCAAAGCTGATCGAACCGGACGCCACAGGCACCAGTCCCATGATAGCCTTGCACAACGTGGTTTTCCCCATACCGTTGCGGCCAACAACGGACAACACACCGCCACTCAGCTTCAGGTCAACGCCCTGCAAGGCATGCGAGGCCCCGTAGTAGACATTCAGGCCACGCATCTCCAATGCGGGAGTGGAACTGCGTTCAACCATGGCCACCTCCCAGATAGAGTTCCTGAACTTCGGCGTCGTTCTCGATTTCCTGCGGTGTGCCTTCCTTGAAGATGCGGCCATTGTGCATCATCGTAACGCTTTCGGCGACCCGCAGTGCGACGTCCATGTCATGTTCGATGATGATGAACCCAATATGGCCAGGCAGGTTGGTCAGGATGGATACCAGCTCTGAACGCTCAGTTGGAGAAAGACCAGCAGCGGGCTCATCAAACAGGATAAAGCGCGGTGCCCCTGCAAGGGCCAGTGCAATCTCAAGCTGGCGTTGCTGACCATAGGAAAGGTTGGAGACAAGTATATCACGGGACTGCGTCAGGTGGACTGCTTCGATGAGTTCCTGCGCGCGCGCAACCAGTACATCGTTGATGCGCGGACGCAGCAGCGAATAACGCCCCCGCGATACACCACGACAGGCGAGATAAACATTGTCCACCACTGTCAGTCCACCAAACAGCAGTGATATCTGGTATGTGCGGCGCAGCCCGCGGCGGATGCGTTCATGAGCCGGAAAGCGGGTGACATCCTCACCAAAAAGCCGGATCGTGCCCGATGTTGGCAGAAAATCTCCAGTCACGCAGTTGAAGAGTGTGGTCTTGCCTGCACCATTCGACCCCAGCACCGCTCGCCGCTCGCCGGGACGTACTGTCAGCGTGATGTCAGAAATGGCCGCCAATGCCCCGAAGAGCTTGGTCACGCCACGCAATTCCAGGGCATTGCCGGAACTGACCGAGCCAAGGCGTTGTGCTGTCGAGTTTGCAAGCATGACACTCATGGCCGCACGACCAGCAAGGGATCAAGCCGACGGTTCCGCCGCTCCTTGAATTTTTCCCAAAGACCCAAGACGCCATCGGGTGAAAAGAATACGACCACCAGGAATCCAAGCCCGATCAGCAGCTTGAAACGTTCACCGGACAGGCCGAAGGCCAGTAGCACATCGGGCGAGAAAACGCGGAGCAGGACATAGATAAAGGCGCCAATGAAGGGACCGACAGGGCGCTTGATTCCACCCACTACGGCAATGACCAGTATGTCGATAACCTGGGGAATCCCCGCTGTTCCGGGCGACACCTGCGCATTTTGCCAGACCAGCAGGATGCCACCGAATGAGGCGATGACGCTGGCAAAGGTATAGGCAAGGATACGATGCGCGGTTACGGAAAAACCGAGCGCGCCCATGCGGCGTGGGTTATCGCGCACACCCTGCAATGCCAATCCGAACGGCGAACGCGCTACATAGACCACCGCAAAATAGGACAGGCCCGCGCAGCCCAGCGACAGATAGTAAAACGGCATGGGCTGCCGCCAGTCGACACCGAACAGAGCGGGGGGTACGACCCGGTTGAAGCCTGAGTAGCCATTGAAGATGCCGTAGTTCTGCCGCGTAAAATAGAAGAATGCTGCCGCGATCGCCAGCGTGATCATGATGGTGTAGATACCCTCTGTCCGCACGGCCAATGCCCCGACAAGGGTGCCAAACAGTGTGGCGACGAGGATTGCGACAGGGATGTAAAGCCACCAGGGCCAGTCCAGACTGATTTGAACGACACCGCTGGATCCCAGAATGGCGACCATGTAGCCCGCAAGCGCGCCAACGGTCATCTGGATAAGGCTGACCATGCCCCCGTAACCGGCCAGGAACATGAGCGACAGGCCGATCATACCCAGAATGAAACTCCAGCCGAATATCTGGAACAGCACAAAATTGCTCGCAAAGGCAGGCATCACCAGCAGGATCAATCCGATACCCCATTGAGCCGGTGGAACCCCGCCGATCAACTGTGATGTGGCATTACTGGCTGTATGGAACGCTTTTGTCATCCTAGCGGCTGGCCCCAAGCAAGCCCTGGGGACGGAACGCCAGCACGACAGCCATGATCAGGAATGTGAAAACCACGGAATAGGTCGGGGCATAAACCAATCCGATCTGCTCAGCCAATCCGATCAGGACAGCGCCGATTGCCGCGCCGGGAATGGAGCCCATCCCACCGACAATCACCACAACCAGTGAAGCCAGCAGGAAGCGCGTATCCTCTCCCGGTGTGAGGGATTGAAAGGTGCCGCCAATAATACCCGCCATTCCCGCCATGCCTGCGCCAAAGGCAAAGACGGCAAGAAAGACGACTTGAATGCGTACACCGGAGGCCGCAAGCATATCCCGGTCATCGACACCAGCGCGGATCAGCATGCCAAGACGCGAGCGGTTGAGCACGAACCACATCGCCAGGCCAATGACGATGGCCGCAATGAGGATGACGATGCGTACGTGGGGATAGGTCAGATAGACGGGATCACCGTTTGATCGCAGCGAACTCACGATTGGCAATGTCATTGGTCCGCTCAGCCAGTCCGGGGACAGGACAGTGTAACTCTGACCTCCCCATATCCACAGCATGATGTCGGCAAGCACCACCGAAATGCCGATGGTGACGAGTGTCTGGCGTAGCTCCTCGCCTTCCATACGCCGGAAAACCTGGTACTGGAGAAGCAGGCCCAATGCGCCAACCAGAACGAAGACGACCGGAAAAGCCAGCAGCCAGTAGCCCGTTCTGCTCGCCACTTCGTAGCCGATATAGCCGCCCAGAAGATAAAGTGAGCCATGCGCGAGATTGACATTGCGCATCAAGCCGAAAATGAGCGTGAAGCCACTGGCGACAAGAAAATACAGGGCACCCAATGTTATGCCCGAAAGAATGGCATTCAGGAAAATTCGTTTGCGTCCAAGGATTTGCTCGAGGCCAGAACTCCACGGAGCAAAGATCAGCCAGACAAGACCTGCAACCAGCACAAGGATGATCAGGGACCAGACTGGATGTTGCTTGTAGAAGCTATGCATGTTGACCGTTCGGTTCCTCATTTTCACTGTTTCCGCACGGCGACCGCGAGGCCTTCTTTCATGTCTAGACTGCGACTACGCCCAGGAACGTACCCCACAGTCTTTTAGTCAGTCGCCCCGTAAAATACCCTTATGTCGACGATTGTTCCATCTATGCTGCAATGGCGCTGCGCCGATAGGAACTGGGAGCAACGACACCATTTGCGATGAAGAACCGGGAGAAACTGGCCTGGCTGGAAAAACCCAGATCAAGTCCGATATCTTCAACCGCATCATTGGAACCAGTCAATCTGTCTATCGCACGCTCCATGCGCAGTGAATTGACGTAGATGTTTGGCGTCACACCCACTTGCTGGCGAAAGAGCTTGTAGAAGTGCGGACGCGAGAGCCCTGCTTCACGCGCGACATTGTCAAGGACAAGCGGTTCGTTGAGACGCTTCAGCAGGATGCGCAACGCATTACGAACGCGAAAATCGAAGGTCGAACGCATGCCCGGATATCTGTGGGGATGGCTCTCTGTCCAAAGCCATGTCTGATCAAAACAGGCTTTTGATAAAGCGCACAACCGATCCTCGATCATGGGTCCGATTGCCTCAGGATTGATCATGGCATGAGAGTTGTCGTTGAGCAGACGCGACAACTTGCCGGTCATCTCGATGCCGACACGACCAAACTTCAAATAAGAGGTTGCGCCATGACTTGCTTCAAGGAACCAGTCTGGATTGATGTATAAAACAAGCGCCAGCGTTGGCCTGCTTATATCCAGGGCACGGTAGTAGTGGGTTTGCCACGAACTGATCGCAACCGCTGTGCCCGGCGTGAGTGGATATGCCCGTCCATCAACAACAACTTCGCCTCCGGGACCTTGAACATGCAGGATGAGATGACCTTCCCGGTGTGCATGGGGCACCATTGTGCGGTCCATGGCGTAAAGACACACTCGCCCGAAGGCACCATGAAACACGGCAACAGCAGTACTCATCTTCTTCCCTTCCACACTTTTCAGGTGGAGATGTGAGGGGAGTTTATTTCAAATTGCCGGGCTGACAAGCGAAGACTTCCGCCCATCAAGGCATGGATTCCAAAGGTTAAAGGCAGGCTTGCCCGGTTCGTTTGATGAACTCCGGATGGTTCAGTTTTCAATCTGAACCATCCGGCTATCGAAGCCGCGTAATTCCCGAAATCAGCCCCCGCGCAATTGTTTGCAATCAGGTGTTGTACGGGATGGTAATCCCATTGCGCGGAAAGCCGCCGGTGTCATGCCAAGTGTCTGGGTAACACCGTCGACCTTGCCGACATTCTTGATTGCGAGATTTCCACCGGTTCCCTCCACCACTTCGTTGATGAAGACGGTGCCGGAAGCCTGACGGTTTTCGTTGAGTGAAACTTCGCCCAGCGGAGTCTTGAGCTTGAGCGAGGACAAGGCTGCGTGGAATTTCGCTTGATCGCCACTGAGATCGCCGTTCACGGCATTGAGGCCCGCAATCATGGCAAGCGTCGCATTGTAATAGCCAACCCCGAAAAGGGACGGCGTTGGGAAGCGACGATCAGCTGGGAAGGCATCTTGATAGGCCTTTACATAGCCTGTCCATTCCGGCGCCGTGTTGTCGTTTGCGATCGGGCCGGAAATCGGCGTGCCTACCAAGGCTTCCTTGGCTTTGCCGCGTGAAGTCAGCACAGTCTGATCAGCCAAAATCGTACCGCCGATCAGGTTAACTTTGGTGCCGGCCTGTTGATACTGGTTCAGGAAGTTGATGGCGTCCGTGCCGCCAAGACCAAGATAGATGGCATCGACATTGTCGGGCAGCTTGGCAATCACGGCAGCAAAGTCAGCAGCACCAAGCGGAACCCAGAGGCGTTCGACAATATCACCACCAGCACGGCAGAAGTCAGCCGCAAAGCCAAGGAAGTTGGTGTACCCGAATGAATAGTCGGCGGACACGGTTGCAACGCGCTTCCAGCCCTTGGTCTTGACCACGTAGCTGCCAAGGCCCGAGCCCCACTGCGCGCCATCAAGATTGAAGCGGAAGAAATTCTTGGCTGGATCGACCCATGTTGTTTCAAGCGCGCCCGAAATACCATTGATCACGGTCTTGCCCGGAATCGTCTTGGCAAAATCGCGCATGGCGATGCCTTCGGAGCCGGACAGCGGCCCAAGGATGATATCGACCTTGTCCTGCTCGATCAGCTTGCGGGCCTGCCTGATGGCTGTGTCGACCGTGGTGTCTGTTGCTGCAATGACCGTTTCAATCTTCTTGCCACCGGCCATGTTGTTGACTTGTTTGAGCGCCAACTCGACGTTGCGCACACCGTCAGCCCCGCCTGCAGCAAATGCTCCTTCGAGGGCCACAAGAATACCAACCTTTATTGTCTCTTGCGCATACGCTGCACCTGGCAGCAAAATCGCAAGAGCCGATACCGTCCCGATAAGCAGTTGTTTCATAGTCATCCTCCCATTGATGGCTTGTTATAGTTGTCTGTTCCAGCTTGACGGTCCGCAACCCTCCTCGATTACGTCCCGCGCTGATCTTTGTTCAAATGCTTGCCACTGCGCTCATTTTCGACAGTCAGGCTGTCGAAGCTATATCCGAGCGTCTGATTTTTGTATCTCCTCAAGCAGATTCACACACAATCCTGACACGCATTCCGCAACGCCATGAACATGTAAGAAAACAGACTGACACCGTTATCATTCCTCTGCAAGCCTGATCCTGTGCAAGTTTTTTCGAAGGATTGGCCCCATCCCACGATGGCCTCGATCCAGTTCTAAAATCATCATCACCGGTTTGTGAACACTGAAAAGCCTGGATGACTCTGGTGTTGAAACCTGTATCGTGGGAGAAATTTTGGACACAAGTGATATCATATGGAGGACCAGCATGGCTAAACTTATGGTCAACGGTGTTGTACGTGATGTTGATGTTCATCCCGATACACCTCTCCTCTGGGCCTTGCGCGAGCAAGTTGGATTGACAGGAACAAAGTATGGCTGCGGCGTGGCGGCTTGCGGGGCCTGTACTGTTCATATTGATGGTGAGCCTGTCCGGTCCTGTTCAATGCCCGTCAGCGCTGTTGGCCTCAATCAGAAGATCGTAACGATTGAGGGGCTCTCGCAGGATTCATCCCACCCGGTGCAGAAGGCATGGCTTGCACTTGACGTACCCCAATGCGGCTACTGCCAGTCAGGCATGATCATGTCTGCAGCCGCACTTCTGGCGAAGACACCTAAGCCGACTGACGCTGATATCGATGCAGCCATGACCAATATCTGTCGTTGCGGAACCTATAATCGGGTCCGCGCCGGTATCAAGCAAGCCGCAGGCATTTGAAATCAGGGAGGACGACCATGATACAGGCTCTCGATGTTTCCCGTCGCGGCTTCATCGCCACCGCCGGAGCCGCTGCCGGGGTATTCAGCCTCGGATTTTCAGTCCATGCTGCAAAAGCGCAGGGTATGGCCCGGCCCGAGGTTAATGCCTGGGTTGTTATCAAACCGGATGATACTGTAGTCATCCGCGTCGCCCGCTCCGAGATGGGGCAGGGGACCCTGACCGGCCTGTGCCAGCTGGTTGCCGAAGAACTGCAATGTGATTGGTCAAAGGTGACATGGGAATATCCCACGCCTGGCCAGAACGTCGCCCGCAACCGTGTTTGGAAAAACTTCTCAACGGGAGGTAGCCGCGGCATTCGCGAGTCAGAACAGTATGTGCGCGAAGGCGGCGCAGCCGCGCGCATCATGCTTGTGCAGGCCGCTGCCAACGGCTGGGGTATTCCCGCTTCTGACTGTCAGGTATCGAAAGGTGTGATCAGCCACCATGCATCCGGGCGCAGCACCACCTATGGCAAGGTAGCGGCAGAGGCGGCTAAACTGGCACCCCCCACGCAAGTGACTCTGAAAAATCCGAAGGATTGGACGATCGCTGGCAAAAGTCTTGCCCGTCTTGACACGGTAGACAAACTGAACGGCAAACAGATCTACGGATTTGATCTGACACTTCCTGGCATGCTGAATGCAGCCATCAAGGCTTGCCCCGTATTTGGGGGTAAACTCACTGGTTTTGACGCGGCCAGGATTGCATCCATGCCGGGCGTGAAGAACGTATTGAAAGTCGATGATCGCACCGTTGCGGTGATTGCCGACAGCTGGTGGCAGGCGAAGGTGGCTCTTGATGCCCTGCCCATAGTTTGGGACGAGGGGCCCCATGCCAGGATAAGCAGCGCTGACATCGACGCCATGCTGAATGAAGGTCTCGTTGCAGAACAGGCCTATGAGGGCAACAAGGTAGGGGATGCAAAGGCAGCTATTGCCGGTGCAGCGAAGAAGGTGGAAGCCACCTATAGCTACCCTTTCCAGAACCATGCCTGCATGGAGCCGATGAATGCGACGGCCCTGTGGACCGCTGACAAATGCGAGGTCTGGTGCCCGACCCAGAATGGCGAGGCCGCATTTGGTGCTGCCGTGCAGGCCTCGGGTCATCCCGCTGCCAAGGTGGAGGTTTACAAGCTGCATCTCGGCGGTGGCTTTGGCCGGCGCGGCCGCTCGGACTATGTGATCCAGGCAGTCAACATCGCCAAGCAGATGCCCGGCATCCCCGTGAAACTGCTGTGGTCTCGTGAAGAGGATATGGCGCAGGGCACCTATCATCCCATTACGATGTGCAAGCTGACGGGCGGTCTTGATTCACAAGGCAATCTGGTAGGTTTGCACATGCGCATCTCTGGTCAGTCGATCCTTGCCGGTGTTAATCCGCAGGGTTTGCAGAACGGGCGTGATCCTGTGGTTTTTCAGGGTCTCAATCCCGGTGGTGCGGAAGGGCCTTTCGGCTATACAGTCCCCAATCTGCTTATTGACCATGCCATGCGCAACCCGCATGTGCCGGTGGGTTTCTGGCGCGGTGTCAACCTCAACCAGAACGCCATCTATGTGGAATGTTTCATGGATGAACTGGCACAGGCTGCCGGTGTGGACCCTCTGGAATTTCGCCGGCGTCTCATGAAGAATACGCCAAAGCATCTGGCCGTGCTTGAAGCGGTTGCCAAGGGCATTGGTTGGGACAAGCCTGCACCAGCGGGGATATTCCGCGGTTTGTCGCAAATCATGGGTTTTGGCAGCTACGTGGCAGCTGCGGCGGAAGTATCAGTCGGCAGCGATGGCAAGATCAAGGTGCACCGCATTGTGGCCTCCACCAATCCTGGCCATGTCGTGAACCCGAGCCAAGTGGAAGCCCAGATTGAAGGGTCCTTTGTCTACGGCCTTTCTGCCGCACTGTATCAGGCCTGCACTGTGAAAGATGGCCGGATCGTCGAGCAGAACTTCGACACTTATCCGCCGATCAGGATGGATGAAATGCCAAAGGTTGAATCGATCCTCATTCCGGATGGGACATTCTGGGGTGGGGTCGGCGAGCCCACGATCGCCGTTGCTGCTCCGGCTGTGCTCAACGCAATCGCTGCCGCGACAGGCAAACGCATACGCAATCTGCCCATGAAGAATACAGATCTGAAGCGGGCGTGAGACTGTGGCACGGCCTGCACGGATATGTGACGGGTTTCTATAAGGAAATGCCTGGCGCAGGGATTGGTTGTTTTTGGTTTCTTGGCGTTGTTCTCTTGACGGCAAGTGTGGTGCATAAAGCGCCTGCTGGGTCACAAACTGCCTCTGTGATGCCTTACACCATCACGAATGGCGCAATTCCAGCGGCGCTTGAAGGTATGGTAGGCAACGCCGCACGCGGGCGCGCCATCGTCGCCAGTCGGCAGAAAGGACTTTGTTTGCTTTGCCATTCTGGGCCTTTTCCGGAAGAGCGCTTTCAGGGTGACCTCGCGCCATCTCTGGCAGGTGCAGGGTCGCGCTCCAGCGAGGGCGAGTTGAGATTGCGCATGGTGGATAGCCGCATGACACATCCCACAAGCATCATGCCAGCCTACCATGATACAGAAAGGCTGGTTCGTATTGGTCGCAGCTTTGCGGGAAAGCCCATTCTCACGGCGCAAGAAGTCGAGGATGTGGTCGCATTCCTGAAAGACCTCAAGGAGTGACACCATCATGACATCCCGGCATCCAGACCGCCGCACCGCCATTGTATCCCTTGCAGCGGGAGCGGTACTTGCCATGACAAGCGGCATACGGGCTGAAACGGCCGATATGGAAGCTGCCATCAGGAGTTTCACGAAAGGCGGTTTGATCCAGACTGGCAAGGTAAAGATCGATATTTCACCCCTTGTCGAAAATGGCAACTCCGTCTCATGTGGTGTGGGGGTCGACAGTCCCATGACGGCTGCCAACTTCGTACGCCGTATTGCGCTGTTCAATGAAAAGAACCCTCAACCCGATATTGCCGTGTTTCATCTCAATCCCCGGTGCGGTGAAGCGAGGGTCGATACACGCATCCGGCTTGCGACAACGCAGCATCTGGTTGCTATTGCCGAAATGAACGACGGTTCGCTTTGGTCAGACAGGATTGAAGTTATCGTTACCATTGCTGCCTGTCTGGAGGAGTAACCATGGCAACGGCTCTTCTCTATATGCCAAAGACAGCCAGACGCGGTGAAGTCATTACGTTGAAAGCCGTGTTCTCACACCCCATGGAGACTGGTTATCGCCGGGACGTGGCAGGCAAGCCAATCCTTCGTGACATCATCACCACATTCACCTGCCGGTATGACGGTGTTGAGGTGTTCCGGGCGGACTTTCACGCCGCCATCGCCGCCAATCCGTTCATTTCCTTCACGACTGTCGCCACATCATCAGGTCAAGTCATCTTCACCTGGACAGACGGTGCAGGAAAAAGCTGGAGCGAGACAGCGCAACTCAGCGTTTCCGCATGATCCAGGTGATGTCCAGCACAGTCCGCTGGGCTGCAAGTCAGCTTGTTGTCAGTACCCTTCTCATGATTGCGGCTGTAGAAATCGCTTTTAGCCAGGGTATTCCATCCGGCGAGCTTCGCTCTGGATTTGATACCATGGGCCCGGAAACACAGGGCATGCAGCGCGATGATACGCGCAACCCGGCCATGCTCTGGGTGCTTGAAGGAAGTCGACATTGGACGACTGATCCAGGCAATGGAAAACCGGCTTGCTCTGGTTGCCACGGGGATGCGTCCCAAAGCATGAAAGGCGTTGCTATACGCTATCCTGTCCATGATCCATCAACAGGCAAGCCCGTCGATCTTGCCGGGCGTATCCAGCAATGTCAGTCCATACGCCAGGATGCAGCGGCAAACCCGCGGGAAAGCCGCCCCCTGCTTGCGCTATCAGCCTACGTTGCCCTTCAGTCCCGAAGCATGAGGATCGACCCATCTGCGGATGAGCGGCTCGCCCCGGCGCGCGAGAGCGGGCGTCAGCTTTTCACCACAAGGGTGGGGCAACTCAATCTGTCCTGCGCGCAATGCCACGATGATAACAGGGGCAAACGGCTTGGCGGCAGCCTCATCCCTCAGGGCCATTCCAATGGCTATCCGCTCTATCGATTAGAGTGGCAGGGCGTGGGATCGCTCCAGCGGCGCATTCGTAACTGCCTCACCGGGGTGCGTGCCGAACCCTATACCTATGGTGATTCTGCACTCATCGATCTGGAGATTTATCTTCGCGAGCGTGCTGTTGGATTGATGATGGAAGCACCTGCTGTCAGGCCATGAATTTTTCACCCCAACCTTCGCATTTGCCGCTTTTTGAGATTGCCTGATGTTTCACGCTGTCCAATGCAAGCTGCAACTCTTAATGGCAGGTTGCTGGTATTATCAACGTCAACTCTTGGCACAACGCCAGCCATTTTCTTTCATGCAACCAGCGGCGGAAGCACCCGCGTCAGTGAGGGTGCGTTCAGCATGAGCGCCAGTCCAGCCTTCACTCCGGGAATAAGCGGCTTTCCGTCAAAGGATTTGCGCACAGCAACAGCACGTGCAAGAGCCGCGTCGTCGTTGTGATGAAAGGCCTTGGAACAATCGGATGAGTTCAGGTTAGCCGTTGCAGAGATGCAGCCTGCGAAGCGACCCGTCCGTGCTTCGGCAAGACAGGCTTCGGTTGATGGGAACACGTCAAATGCTGTCGAAAGCGCCGCCATCTGGCGCGCATAGTCCATATCACCCGAGGAATCCTTCAATCCCGCAATTCTGCCGGGGAATGCCTGGAGCAGCTGGCGGACCAGAGATGCGTCGTAGCGCACGCCGGAAAGTGCCGGAAAATGATAGAGATAGATCGGGATGGCCGGGGCTGCGGACGCCTTCACGATCTGCTCGACATAGCGGAATACCCCCTCGTCACTGACGCCCTTGTAATAGAAAGGGGGCAGCAGGAGCGCGCCCGCAAAGCCACAGGCTGCTGCATGGCATGTCAGTGCTGCTGCGTCTGCCACCGATGCCGCGCCGGTGCCAACCATCAAACGGTCTTTTGGCAGGTCAGACCCGGCAATGGCGGTCATCAGGTTTGAGCGCTGCACCAAAGAGAAGGATGTCGCCTCGCCAGTTGTACCAAGCACATTGAGCCCGTCGCAACCATGGCCCAGCAAGTGGCGCGCCGCTTTCAGGAACAGAGCAACGTCAGGCTCGCCGGCCTCGGTGATAGGCGTGGGAATGGCGGCTATGACGCCCTTTAGGCGGGTTGGCATGGCTATGGCCTCTGCAAAAGAGATAAAACTGAATAAACCCATGGGCCCAAGAAGCCCATGGGGATTGATCTGCCAGTCAGGCAAAGTGTGGCAGGTTGGGATCAGCCTACAGTGGTATAAATTCTTTCATCATAGATGCTGCCGCTGCGCGGCAACAGGGAAAGGCGGAAATCTTTGGTGTGCTTGGCCGCGAGATGCCTCCGCCAGGCGCTCTTCGTGTTCCATACCTCAATGAGGGTCATGTGGTTGGGACGACTTGCCTGGGTCAGGACATCAAACCGTGCGGCATCTTTTTCCGGGCGGCTGCCATCGGCCAGCATCTTCAACATCCTCTCGCCTTCCTCGCGGTAGACAGGCACGAAATCGACATGGGTGATGCAGGTGATGGCGTTCGCCGCAGCGGCCTGGGTCGGCCCGGTAGCCAGTGCCCGGTGCGGCCGTTCATCATAGGGTGCAGTCTCAATCGCAATCAGCTGATCACGCGCTTGCTTGACATGAGCCTGAGCAAGGTGCGCTTCGCGGGCTGCATTGTCCGCCCATTGTTCGAGGACACCGAAGTGGTGCGGACTGCCTATGCGCTGGAAGAGCGCGAAGGATTTGCTCCCGGTCTCCTTGACGCTTGCGGCTTTCAACGCCTTGAGGATTCCGAGCGCTTTTGCTTCCGAACCCGGTACAACTTCGACATAGCTGACGACGCTATCTCCGACTGGCGCCACGGAGCCTGCAGGAAGGCCTGATGGGGCTGCCAGCATCTGTGCCACCGCTGGCCCTGATATCGCAATAGCTGGACCTGCGGCCAGCAGTGCCATGAGTTCTCTTCTTTGTATTGTCATTGCTTTCTCCCTTGAGGTGTTTGTGATTGGTTTCTGGATCAGTTACGGCTCAACCGCATACTGTCCGGGATCGGCAGCGGCGGGTTTGGCCCGCCCTTGAACTCGACCGTCGTGAACAAGAGAGCGGTATCCCCGATATTTTCGACGCTGTGGGTGAAATGCTCGCCTCCGCCGAAAGTGAAATGCTTGGTCTCACCCTTGTAGTGCTCCACGTCGACTATCCGGCCATCGTCATAGTAACCACGCGCCTTGCCAGGGTTATGGGCTGTCCAGAAATAATCCATCTGGTGTCGGTGGAAATTGCAGCGCTTGCCCGGCGGCAGCAAAAGATGCCAGACGCGCAGATGCTCGGTTTCGGAAACAAGAACACTGCCGACACAGCCATTCATTCGGTTATCCTCGAATTCCTGCTGCAGCTCGGCCGACCAATCTGCGCGGGGATTGGCGGTTGTCCCAGTCTTGCTGTTGGCAACATTGAGCATGGCGCATCACTCCTGTGAGTTACTCGGCAGCCAGCCGCTGTGTAGCGCGGGCGTTGGTGCGGACCACGACCTTGATGGCATCCTCCACACGATCGCGGGCGTAGCGAAGCGCCTCCGGCAGTTCGTGGAGATCGAAAGTGTGGGTGTGGATTTTCGTGGCATCGAAGCGTTTCGCCGCCATGAAGGCCATGGCTCTATGTGTGGCGCTTTTGCCTTCGCCGCGAATGCCATACGCATAGATGTTGTTGCGCACGATGTGCGGCAGATCGATTGTCACCGGATCATGCGGGAATGCCGCAAGACAGATCTTGCCGCCGCGGTTTGTCATGTGGATAGCCATGTCGATGGCTTCCTGACTGCCTGCGCATTCCACCACATAGTCCGCGCCAAGGCCGCGGGTCGCCGCCATCACAATGGCGACGGCATCCTCGTTCTTGACGTTGATCGTCATGTCCGCACCCAGCTCACGGCCAATGGCCAGGCGGCTGTCGCGCGTGCCAGTCAGGATAACGGGATTGGCGCCAAGTGCCTTGGCCACGGCCACAGCCAGAAGACCGATCGCACCGGGCCCTGTCACCACCACACTTTCACCTGCGACCAGTCCACCAAGTTCTGTAAGTCCGTACATTGACGTACCGGCAGTCACGACAAGCGTCGCCTCCTCGTCAGACATGGTATCTGGCACCCGCACGAGGGTGTTGATGTTGTTGATGGCGTATTCGCAAAATCCGCCATCTGTTGTGAACCCGTTGGCGCGGTGACCTTTGTTCACGTCGCCGTAGTTCTGACCGTAATTCAGGCAAGCCGTGTACATACCTTGGCGGCAGCGCTTGCACTGGCCGCAGCCCGCATGAATCTCGACCGTCACGCGCTCCCCAATGCGGTACTCGTCGACGCCGGGGCCGAGCGCTGCAACCGTGCCCATATACTCGTGGCCGGGCGTGAAGTTCTTGTTGAAGGGGAGGCCGCCCTGAATTTTTGCAGGCGAGCCATAATGGATGACTTCCAGATCCGTTGCACAGATAGCCACAGCATCAATGCGAACCAGCACTTCCGCTCTTGAGGGGACAGGAACAGGTTTGCTGCCTAGGGTCAGCTCGTCAGGGCTGCCTAGAATCCAGGCGCGCATCTCGTCTGGGATTGGAAATGCGGGGTCCGTCTTGACCCCCGGCGCTGCGTACATACTTTTCCATCCTGCTTGCGGTTGGTGACATCGGCCAATCAATTTGGATTAGAAGTCGCCATATTGGTTTATAATGGTTGACCATATGATGAAAGCAAAACCAATGTCAAGCGTGTCAAAGAGATTTGGCTGATTGGTTGACCAATCAGCCTTGACCATTTACTCGCAAACCCAAGCTAGGGAGTGAGTGAGCGAATGGCAGTGTCCGACCTGAAAGCATGGATCAGTAAAATTGATCTGCCACCCGATGGCAGGCTGCCGCCGGAGCGTGAACTGGCGGAAATGCTGGGCAAGTCCAGAGCCGAGCTGAGGAAGTCTCTTGCGATGCTGGAGGCAGAAGGAGTGCTGTGGCGTCATGTCGGCAAGGGCACATTCCTGGCGAAACACGCCAGAAGTGGAAGTAAGCCCGATGTGTCTTCAATCGCGCATCGCACCAGTCCGCCCGAAGCCATGCAGGTCAGGATGATCCTCGAACCCGAGGTTGCAGGGCTTGCCGCCCGGGGTGCCACAGGTGCGCAGATCGCGGAGTTAAAGGCCTTTTGCATCGAAATGAGGCGCGCTACCAGTTGGCCAGATTATCAGCAACTCGACGTCCGCTTCCATACGGCGCTGGCGCAAGCTGCCGGCAATAGTTTGCTTGCAGAACTCCATGGCCTCGTCAATGAAGTCCGCAGATCGGTGGTATGGGGCGGACTCGCCAAACGCACTCTTGGTCCTCCGAAGGACTATCATTCCTTTGCCGAGCATGAGGCCATCGTTGCGGCAATTGAGGATCGAAATCGTGCTGGAGCCATGGATGCCATGCGCAAGCACTTGAACGCGACATCTGCCGATCTGATGGGCGACCCTACCTGACAGCTTGCCCCAGATAGGCTTCGACGAGTTCTGTCGATATCCGGGGTGTGATATTCTGCCAGACTGGAACGACGGCGGTCTTGAATGCATCTAAATCGACCATATCCTGAGTCAGAACGGCAATTCCTGCGCTTTGGAGCGCGATTAGGGCCTTCTGGTCTTCTGCCGCAGCAAGTTGCCGCTGAACAGCGGTTGCCTCTTTAGCTGCTGCCATCAATGCTTGTTTCTGCGTTTCATCCAGCCCATCGAACCAAGGGCGATGACAAAGCAAAAGTGCTACACCAAAAACATGGCCAGTCAGACTTAGATAGCGATGATGCGCCTCGATACCGAAGTTCAGCATGTTTGTGAGCGGGTTTTCCTGGGCATTGATACGGCCCGAGGCAATCGCCTCCCGGAACTCGCGCACATCGGTTACAACAGGCGTGAAGCCCATCGCACTGAGTGATGCGAAATAGATTGGGCTGTCCAGCGTGCGGATAGTCACGCCATTGCAATCGGAGGGCTGCCGAATTGGGTGCCGGTTGTTGCTGATATGTCTGAAACCATTGTCCCAAAACCCCAGGACTTTGATAGGTACAGCGCGCTCAATGGCCGCTGAGATCAGATCGCCAGCACGCCCATCAAGTGCTTTAAGCGCTGTCGCCCTGTCGCTGACGGCAAACGGTAAATCGAGCAGCCCCAATTCGGGAACACGCGCTGCAAGATATCCTGATGCCATGTAGGTAATGTCAAAGACGCCCGATTCAACGCCCGCGAAGAGATCCCTTGCAGACATGCCGCCGACGGTCACATCCGCTGTCATCACAGGTTCAAAACAGCCACTTGCCGCCATGTCGTGACTCAAGCCTTCAAGGGCGGCGGTCAAAATGGACTGCGATCCTTGGTATCCCCCGACGCGCACTTTTATTTTTTTCATCATACATCCATCATTGATCCTGCAGCTCCAGTTGACAAGAAGATTCAAATTGGTCAAGATATGGTTGTAATTGGTTTTAAGTTGGTTTACGTTTGTATTGATCCTCGACAGTCCGTGATTGTGTGATGTGAACGAACTGGCGAGCAGGGGAGAGCACAATAATGAGCACAAGCTCACGTAGAGATATCCTTGCTGGCATCAGTGCATCTGCATTGGTTCTGACATCGGGGTCAGGCGGTCATGCTTCCACATGGCCTCAGCGACCCATCAATGTGATCATGCCTTTGCAGGCTGGCAGCGCTTCCGATATCGCAGTGCGCATAGCGGGTGAAGCCATTGGCCAAAAGCTCGGGCAAAATCTGGTGGTCGAGAACGTAACGGGTGCAGCAGGTCTTATTGGTGCCACCCGTGCCGCCCGCGCGCAGCCTGACGGCTATACGCTTGGTGCTTTCAACAACAGCATCCTCACCATCATGCCCAACATCCGCGCAAAAAAGCCGGATTTCGATCCCTTCGCGGATTTCCTGCCCATCGTTGGCGTCGCCAACATTCCAACATATCTTGGCGTCCACAAAGCCGTTCCTGCCACCACAGTCCCCGAACTGATTGCCTACCTGAAGAGTAGGAACGGTGAAGTCACCTGTGCCACCGGCGGGCCTGGCAGTCCGCAGCATCTGGCGGCCGAGATGTTCATGGCGCTGACGGGAACCAAGATGACACAGGTTCCCTATCGCGGTGCAACAGCTGCCGCAACGGACCTTGCCGGTGGCCACTCCCAGATCATGTTCATTGCACATTCGCTGTATCTGCCTTTCGATCAGACCGGCAACATTCGGCTTATTGGATTCTGCGGTCCATCACGGAGCGCAGCACTGCCCAGCATGGCGACACTCGATGAACAGGGTGTCAAAGGTTTCGATTACTCCTCATGGCTAGGCTTCTTTGCCATCAAGGGCACATCGCCAGACATCATGGATCGGCTGCGCAGCGATGCGTTTGCAGTCCTCTCTCCAGCCATTGCGGACAAGCTTACGAAAGCGGGGCTCGAACCCTGGTTTAAAAATAATACCCAGCTGGCCGAGATCATGAAAGCGGACGACATCCGCTGGAAGCAGGTGATCAAGACGGCCAATCTGTCCCTTGACTGACCAGACATAGCGAGCGATTTCTTCATGCAAACGATGAAACCTGCGCGCATTTGCGCGCTTCTGGGCGGAGCCGTGCTCGCCTTTATGCCTGTGAAAGCCAGCGGCCAAGGGCAACCGACAGTCCCGGTTCCCGTAGCGATTGTAGCCCCTGCATGGGCTTATCCCGTGGCGGACAAGGAGCAGCCACCTGGACCGGATGAAAATGAAGTTCGGCAGGCACCGGGCAGCAGCCGGACCTACACGCGCAAGCAGATCGACAATCTGTTCAATCCACCGATATGGTATCCGGACCAGGCTATCGGCATGCCACGCGTTGTGCAAACAGGTGCTCCGCCCGGTGTGCGGGCCTGCGCGGCCTGCCATCTACAGAGCGGTCAGGGACATCCAGAATCCGGTCATATCTCAGGATTGCCGAAAGCCTATTTCTTGCGACAGATTCAGGATTACAGGGACGGCAACAGGGTTGACAAGGTCTGGATGACCAATATGGCGAAGGCGCTGTCCGATGAGGACGCTGCCGCTGCGGCCGAGTGGTTTTCAAAACTGAAGCCGATCAAATGGGTTCGCGTCATCGAAACCGAGACTATTCCCAAGAGCTATTTTAACAAGAGCCGCAAGCGCCTGCCATTGTCTGATGGCAGTACCGAAGCGCTTGGCGACCGCATCGCCGAGTTCCCGGAAGATCCAGTGCGCGTGCTCGACCGCGATCCAAACTCGGGTTTCATCGCTTATGTACCCAAGGGCAGCCTCGCACTCGGCGAGGCACTGGTGAAAGAGGGAGCGGGCCGAACCGTCGCCTGTGCTGCTTGCCATGGCGAGAAACTGCAGGGCACAGCAGAAATACCGCGTATCGCAGGTATATCTACACTCTACACCGTACGGCAGATGTTCGCTTTCAAGACGGGAGAGCGGAAAGGCGCCCACGCTGAGCAGATGATGCCGGTGGTCGCGGAGCTTCAGGAGAAGGACATCATTGCAGTTGCGGCCTACCTCGCGTCGCTCGATCCCTGATCTTCAGCAAGAAACAGTCGCGGCTTGTCGCGGTGATCAAGCACCACTCAATACGGAGAATCCCAATGACAGATGCTACCCAGAACAATTCGACTACAGGCTTCAGTGTTGAGAGCCGTGCGAATTTATCTGATACACTTCTGCGCTTCACTGTCGGCGGCATGCTGATCCCACACGGGATCGGAAAGTTCTTGTCCTACAACAAGGAAGTGGAGGTTTTCGGACAGGTCTTTGGACTGAACCCAGCTCCGGCTTGGGTCATCGCAGTTGCGATTTTCCAAATCGTAGTTGGCCTGGCAATCGTCACTGGTCGGTTTGTTAAGCCTGCGGCAACGCTGTTGATTTTATTCCTGCTGGGCACAATTGTCATTGCAAATCACAGCGCATGGTTCTGGCACTTTAAAGGCGCCGAGTATTCTGTGTTCTGGGCATTGATGGCCGTTGTGCTTATACTGAAGCCGGAGAAATAGGCCAACGCCGGCAGATTGAATATCGGCTGTCGCCATTTTTGGCCTTAAATCATAATGCCCGAAACTCTGGATTCAGTTCATGTCTGTCATGCCAGTTATTGTTGATATGGCTCGCATATTCCCTTGCTTTTATTTTTGCCAATTGATGATTTCACGAGGCAAAATCAAATGAGGACAACCTCCTTGAAAGCCTGGTTATTTGACAGAGTGTGAGCTGGCAATTGATGCGCCCTCGGCTCTTATGAAATGGCGAAAAGCGCGTGCGGCTGGATCTCGGTCTTGTCAAGCCTGCGTTTAATGAACCAGTTTCGCCAGATAGGCATTCCGATAACATTCAAAATGGAAAGTCGACCGGACTCGCCCTAGAATGCCACGGTATGAGCAGATATGAGCGCCAACCCCAATCCGGCGATCACGCCTTGCTTGATGGTCTCATTGCTGCCGATTTCGCTCGTTATATTGCTGCGCATGTTGGCTCGCCCAAGAAAGAACCTCTCAAACACTCTTGGTGTGTCCGCCCCTTCCTCGCGGAGCAAAATGGCTCTTTCTCATCAAAATCTCCTCGTTGGTCATGCCGAGAAAATTCTACTTTTGAAGACCACTAATAAGGCGGGGGGATTACCGTTCGTGATGCTGGGGTAATGCGTGGGGTAAAGTCAGCGTGACGATAAAGAATCCAAAAATCAGGAATTTCGGGCTGGATTCAGCCCTTCCACTCATCCAGACTCTCGGATTTGACCGATTTTTGAGGCTTGATGGTGCTGCGAGAGAGGATTGAACTCTCGACCTCACCATTACCAATGGTGTGCTCTACCACTGAGCTACCGCAGCATATTGCGGGTGCGATACGCCGGATGGTGGCGAGTGGCAAGAGCCAACCACGCAAATCGATGATCTTTCCTGAGGTGACACACTTTTGCCGTCCTCGCGTTTCAGCGCCTGTACAGTTTGCCAACTCAGTCTCAGTCAATACTTGCCAGTTCAGGTGCTTTATCCCACACCTGAATCCAGCATAGATAAAAGCGGAGCAAGCGTATGATGGGAGCTGGCGGAACACCCGGTGGCATGGGTCAGTTTTTCCTGGGGCTTGGTCTGGCTGCTGTCGGCGCCTACATGCTCACCCAGCAGGTCAGCGTTCAGACCGGCTATTGGACACTGGGCGGCTATAACGCTTTTGGTTTGTCGCTTATCCCGTTCATTCTGGGGATTGGCTTGCTTTTCTTCGATGGACAATCCCGATGGGGTTTCATGTTGCTGTTTCTCGGCACGCTTGTCATTGCTGCCGGTATACTGCTCAATCTCAACATCTATTTTGAACGCACCAGCCTGTTCAACACACTGATGATGCTGGGCATGACTGCTGCGGGCGTTGGGCTGGTTTTTCGGGCCCTTAAGAGCGGTTGAAGGTAACTCACTCCGCCGCTTCTCTTGCTTCCTGCTTCTTTGGCTGCACGATGAACCCCCCGCTTTGGCGGGCCCAGAGCTCGGCATAATGCCCGCCTTTTTTGAGAAGGGCGGTATGTGTGCCTTCCTCGATGATGCGTCCCTGATCAATGATCACCAGCCGATCCATGCGGGCGATGGTCGACAGGCGATGCGCGATGGCAATGACAGTCTTGCTCTGCATCAGCGTCGTCAGCTGTTCCTGAATGGCTGCTTCCACTTCGCTGTCGAGCGCTGATGTCGCTTCATCCAGCACCAAGATTGGCGCGTTCTTGAGGATGACGCGGGCAATAGCGACGCGCTGACGCTGTCCACCCGATAACTTCACACCCCGTTCTCCCACATGGGCATCATAGCCCTTGCGTCCTTTCCAGTCTTCAAGCGCCATGATGAAGTCATGCGCCTCAGCCTGCTTTGCAGCAGCTACGATTTCTTCTTCGGTGGCAGAGGGGCGCCCATAGCGGATGTTTGCAGCAACGGAGCGATGCAACAGGGATGTATCCTGCGTGACCATGGCGATGCCGGCTCGCAATGACTCTTGTGTCACATCCGCAATGTCCTGACCATCGATGAGAATGCGACCTTTCTCGAGATCGAAAAAGCGCAGCATCAGGTTGACGAGGGTCGATTTGCCAGCGCCCGACCGGCCAATGAGGCCGATCTTTTCACCCGGCCTGATGGTAAGTGTCAGGTCATCTATCACCGATGTATCCCGGCCGTAGCCAAAACTGGCATTGGCAAAGATGATTTCACCCTTGCTGACCACAAGCTCACCCGCATCTGGCTTGTCGGAGATGGTGATGGGTTTTGCGATCACCCCCATGCTTTCTTCGGTGACGCCAATGTTTTCAAAAATCTCCATCAGTTCCCAGCCCAACCATCCGGCCATGCCGGCGAGTTGCAGCGCGAAAGGAATGGCGGTAGCGACCGTGCCGATGCTGACAGTGCCATTGGACCACAGCCAGATGGCAACGCCTGAAATGGTGGCTATCAGCAGGGCATTCAGGGCAGCCAGCCCCATGATGAAGCCTGTTACCATGCGGCCCTGCTGCTGGGAGAGGGCAGTGTGTGTCAGCAGCGCGTCGCGTACGAACGCATCCTCGTCAACTGCTTTGGCGAAGAGCTTGACGGTGAGGATATTGGTGTAGCTATCAACAATACGGCCCGTGAGCGTTGAGCGACTTTCGGACATCGCCTTTGCGGTCTCACCGATTTTTGGCACGAAATGGCGCAGAAGGACCCCATACATTCCAAGCCAGACCACCATCGGCACAGCCAGACGCCAGTCCTGCGTAAACAGGATAATAAGCGCACCCACACCGTAAATCGCGATATAAAGCACGATATTGATGATTGTGGTGGCACTGGAGCGCATGGCATAGCCAACCTGCATGACCTTGTTGGCAATGCGACCAGCAAAATCCGCCTGGAAAAACGGCCAGCTCTGCCGCACCACGTGCCAGTGGCTTTGCCAGCGCACCATGCTGGAGAAACCAGGGTTGATCGCCTGCTGCGAAACCAGAAACTGCATGGACAGGGTGATGGGTCTGAGGACAAGCACCACAGCAACCATGATGGACAGCAGCAGGGCGTTATCAGAAAAGAAAGTGGCTGGATCAGCCCCGGCCAGACGGTTGACGATGAGGCCAACAAACACCGGCAGGGCCGCATCCAGAGAGGCCAGCGCGAACTGGATAAGCACCAGAACGCCAAACAGGTTTTTGTGCTGCCGGATGAAATGCCAATAAAAAGCGGTCGTAGTTGCTGGCGGTGTAACGCCTTCCGGTGTCGCCACGGGATCAACCAGTTTTTCAAAAAATCCGAACATCAAAATCCTGCCACAGGGCCGCGGCTGATGCGCCGATGATGCGGCAAGGTCAAGACAACAACGGTTATCCTGAGCATCATTTGAGCGAATAGTTTTAGCCGTGCCAAATTTGAGACCTGACAACGCGCTACAGGACCTGTCGTAATCTCTCCAAATTGTCATGATCGGTTCATCGCATGGCAAGCAATTTGAGGTAGCAGATACCATCTGGGCTAAAATTTAGCGTACGAAATAACTGTCATAAGTCAAATTGCAGCAGTCGCTAATTATCGTATTGCCTTTGTAAATCGAGGGGATGAAATGGCTCTTCCACTACACGATGCCAAGCGTGCGATCATCGCACTGCATCGTTTTGGCCTTGGTGCCAAGCCAGCTTCCATGGCAACCGATGTGGCAAGGGATCCGATTGGCGCCTTGCGTCGGGAAACCTATGATCCGCAAAAGCTGTTTATCGACGACGACGAACTCCTGACCACACAAGCTGCTCTTGCGGAACATTTCAAGGAGGCCCGCTCCGTTAATCTGGCTCGCAATGCCAGCCGCGATGACAGTCGTGAAATGCGCGTGGCGTCGGGCCGGCTTGATGCAGGCGCTGACAAGGGCGGCAATATGGATATGGGCAAGATGGATGGTGGTTCCATGGCAATGGCCGCACCTGCTTCGAAAGGTCGGGCAGCCAGTCAACCAACAGTTATGACCCCGCAACAGCCGCCGCAAATAGAGCAGTTGATCTATCGCAATGAGGCGCTGGCCCGCATGCGCAAGGCGGAGGAGCCATCCATAGGTTTTGGTGAACGGCTGGTATTTTTCTGGTCAAACCACTTCTGTGTTTCAGTGGCCAAAGGACAGGTCACACGCGCCACCGCCGGTGCATTGGAGCGCGAGGCCATACGCCCGCATGTCTTTGGCAAGTTTTCCGACATGCTGCTGGCGGTGGAAAAACACCCCGCTATGCTGTACTATCTTGATAACCGCCAGTCGGTCGGTCCCAGTTCCCGTGCAGGCAAGAACCGCAGTGCTGGCCTGAATGAAAATCTGGCACGCGAAATTCTGGAACTGCACACCCTTGGCGTCAGTGGTGGTTATACGCAGGCGGATGTCACATCACTGGCCAAGATCATTACCGGCTGGACCTTCGTTGGCGGAGGTGAACGTCTTGGCCCTGCTGGCAGCTTTGTCTTTACAGCAAACCGTCATGAGCCCGGCGATCAGACTGTTCTGGGCAAGGTTTACAAGGACACTGGTGTAGAGCAGGGCGAGAATGCGCTGCGTGATATCGCCCGACATTCCGCCACGGCCAACCATGTTGCCCACAAACTGGCCAAACATTTTGTGGCCGATGAGCCGCCAGCGGCACTTATCACACATCTGGCCAAAGTATTTGGTGATACCGATGGTGATCTGGCCGAGGTGTCGCGAGCGCTGGTCAGCCATCCAGAGGCTTTTAAAGGTGAGTTGACCAAGATTCGCACACCCTATGAATGGCTGGTGTCCATTGCCCGCTTTGCCGGAGCGCCCAAAGAGTTTGGGCAGATAATCGGGCCGTTGAACGCCCTTGGTGCGCCCCTTTGGTCTGTCCCTGGACCAAACGGCTTTCCCGATACAGTGGCCCATTGGGGCAGTCCAGAAAGTTTGAGGGCAAGGCTTGATCTCTCGGCCAGTATCAGCCGCCGTCTGGGAGATCGGTTCAACCCGTCAGAGCTGGCCAATAGCCTGTTTGATTCTGTGCTTTCACAGGACACGGCACAGGCCATTCGCCGGGCTGAGTCCAAGCATCAGGGTATGGCCATCCTTCTGATGTCACCCGAATTTCAGCGCCGTTGAGGGGATGATCCAATGAACGAACTTGGTTTGAACTCTCCCACAAGACCCTCGTCTCCCGCAAGACACTCATCTCCTGCCTGCCATGAGGCAACGCTCATCAGCCGTCGCGGATTATTGGGCGCAGGTGTCAGTCTGTATGCCTGGGCACACCTCAACAAGGTGGCCAGTGCTGCCGGTGCGCGTGACCCGCGCTTGCTGGTGGTTATCCTGCGTGGTGCGCTGGACGGTCTGTCCGCCGTGCCGCCGATCACCGATCCCGCCTATGCTGATCTGCGCGGGGAGATCGCGCTGCCAAAGGACGGCAGCTTTGCCGCCTTGCCTCTGGATGGTTTCTTTGCGTTGCATCCCGCCATGAAGAATTTTGCAAGGCTCTACAAGGACAAGAAAGCCTCCGTGGTGCATGCTACAGCCACATCCTATCGTCAGCGCTCGCATTTTGACGGGCAGGACCTGCTGGAAAGCGGCTACGATCAGCCCGGTCGCGTGGATACAGGCTGGCTGAACCGAGCGCTCGCCGCCATGCCCAAGGGGGATCGCATCAATGGCAAGGGCGGGCTTGGCATAGGACCTGCCACGCCTTTGATCCTGCGGGGTTCCGCTCCGGTCATGGGCTGGGCACCACAAACGGTTCCCAATGCCGGGGATGATCTGGCGGCGCGCGTTCTCGACCTCTATACCCACCGTGATCCTGCGCTTGGCAAAGCGTTGCTGGCTGGCCTTGACACCGACAAGATGGCAAAGGCGCAGGGCATGACCGGCGACATGGCCAAGCCTCAGGGTGGTTCTGCAGATCCGCGCGGCATGGTGCAGGCAGCACAAGGGGCGGCACGGTTGCTGGTCGCATCAGATGGTCCGCGCGTTGCAGCGCTCTCGTTTGATGGCTGGGATACCCACGCCAATCAGGGTGGTGCGACGGGACGTCTTGCCAATCTGCTCGGCGGACTGGACGGCGCATTCGGTGTGTTCGAGGAGGTGCTGAAACCGGTGTGGAAAGATACTGCGGTTGTCGTGGTCACCGAGTTTGGCCGCACGGCGAGCATCAATGGTACGGTTGGCTCCGACCATGGCACGGGCACTGTTGCCTTCCTGTTGGGGGGGGCTGTGGCCGGTGGGCGTATATTTGCTGACTGGCCGGGATTGCGCGCCAACGAGTTGCACGAGGGGCGTGATCTCAAGCCGACGATTGATCTGCGCGTCATTTTGAAAGGTCTGCTGGAGGATCATCTTGGCCTGCCATCCGCTATTCTGGCCGACAAGGTTTTCCCCGGCAGCCAGCATGTTGCAGCGCTCAAGGGGCTGGTGGTTTAGGTATTTCGTGCTACGCATCGCCCATGCGTCGCACATTTTATTTCCTCATCGTTGGCTGCATTGCCCTGATCTGGCTGGCCAACCGCATGCGTCTTGCCATGGAAAAACTGGTCACCGGCCATGCGGGGGATCATATGTTGGATATGCGGTTTTTCGGCTATGATACCGAGGATGTGCGCGGTTATTTCACGCGGCTGGGGGCCGACAAGCGCCTGAGTTATCTCAAGTTGCAGACGCGCGTGGAGCTTGCCTTCATCATCGCTTACGGCATCGCGGGAGCGGCAGGCGGCATATGGATTTCCGCCGTCATCTTCAATGAGAACTGGAAGCTCATATCGTGGATTCCATTTCTGGGTGGCGTGCTGATAGCGGCTGCCGCTGTTGTCGATCTTGACGAGGGACAGGCCATCCGCAAGCTGCTGAAAAATTGGCCAAAGCTGGATGATGCGGCAGTGGCACGCGCCTCACGTACAACGCGCATCAAGTGGTTGCTGGTGTTTGCGGGTCTGTCGATGGTTCTTCTGGGGATCGGTTTTGCCGTGATCGCCAAGCTCAAGGGCGGATAGGAGGAGACAGAAATGTTCAGTCATACGATTGTTGGTGCGAGCGATTTCGATGAAGCCAAGACATTCTACGACGCGCTGCTTGCGCCGCTTGGCATTGTCTGCACGTGGGATGACAAGGAACACGGCTGGATCAGCTACAAGCGGATCGGCATGGCAGAAATCCCGGATGCCCAGGGCTTTTTCGTTTGCCGTCCGGCGGATGGTAAACCAGCCAGTGTTGGTAACGGCGTGAATATCGGTTTTCGCGCAGCTTCTCAGGCAATAGTCCGGGAAGTTCATGCCGCAGGCATGGCGCAGGGCGCCAGCAATGAAGGCGATGCGGGACCACGGCCGCTCTATGGGCCTCACTGGTACGGCGGCTATCTGCGTGATCCGACAGGCAACAAGATCTGCATCTGCTGCAATCTGCCAGAGTGACTTTAAATCACTGAAAAGCCACTTCGCTGAAGCTCCTGAGCTTGCGGGAATGCAGCTGCGCCGGTTTCAGTGCCCGCAGCTTCTCCAGTGTACGCAGACCGATGGCAAGATGCTGGTCCACCTGTTTCTTGTAGAAGGCCGATGCCATGCCTGGCAGCTTCAATTCGCCGTGCAGCGGCTTGTCGGAGACGCAGAGCAGCGTGCCATAGGGCACCCGGAAACGGTAGCCGTTGGCGGCAATCGTCGCGCTTTCCATATCCAGCGCGATGGCACGGGACTGCGAGAACTTCTCCACCAGTTCAGCTTGGTCGCGCAGTTCCCAGTTACGGTTGTCGATGGTGACAACCGTGCCGGTACGCATGACCGTTTTTACCTCATAGCCCGGCAGTTGCGTGATTTCGGCCACGGCTTCTTCCAGCGCCACCTGCACTTCCGCAAGGGCGGGGATAGGAACCCAGACCGGCAGATCAGCATCCAGCACATGGTCTTCACGCACATAGGCATGGGCCAGGACATAATCGCCAAGCCGCTGTGATCCACGCAGGCCCGCACAATGGCCCAGCATCAGCCAGGCATGCGGGCGCAGCACCGCGATATGATCGGTGATCGTCTTGGCATTGGATGGCCCTACGCCGATATTGACCATGGTGATGCCGGAATGATTGGCCGCCTTCAGGTGGTAGGCTGACATCTGCGGCTGGCGGGGCAGGGGGTCTCCCTTGCCCTGCAACTGTCCCGACAGAGTGATGATGTTGCCGGGCTCCACGAAGGACTCGTAACCCGGTGCCTTGTCTGCCATCAACTTGCGTGCATGCTGGATGAAAGCATCGATATAGAACTGGTAGTTGGTGAACAGCACGAAATTCTGGAAATGCTCGGGTTGGGTGCCGGTATAATGAGCCAGCCGCTGCAACGAGTAGTCTGTTCGCGGCGCAGAGAAATAAGCCAGCGGCTCTTCGGTGTGATTGCCCCGAGGCGTACTGTTGACGATGGCGTCATCGACAACGGACAGATCAGGCACATCAAAGCTGTCTTTCAGCCAGAGGTCAAAATCCGAGGCGACAGCACCATCCACATGCATGCCAACGGGAAAGGCAAAATGCACTGGAATCGGCGTGCTGGAATAGCCCACCTCAATGGCGATGTCGTGGTTGGCGCGGATCATGCCCAACTGCGTGGTCAGATAGCTGCGGAAGATATCGGGCCGCGTGATGGTTGTGGCATAACGACCGGGCTGCCCCAGAAAACCGTAGGACAGGCGCGCATCCACGGCGGTGTGCGTAGGTATTGTCACCGCAACATAGGGATAGGTTGCGCGCACCCGGGCTATGGGCCGCTCACCCTTGATGAACCGGGTAAAAGAAGTGGTCAGATGTCTGACAGCATCAGCATAAAGCCCGTCAAGTGCCAGAACGGCCTGATCGGGATCGGTGAAGAACTGCGGTTCGGCAGCAGGCGAAGCGGGAAACTGCACAAGATTTGTCATGCCCGGAAGATGCACTGACCTGCTTCTGGCAGCAAGCATAAAGCCGCTTGGCAGTCATGCAGGATGCAAAATGGCGCTTCCTGCAAGTGGGGGGTTGAATGCTGCTTCTGGCCGTTGGCAGAGTGATCAGAATTACGTAGGTAGGGATTTGCATAGCCAGTTAATCCCTCAGGGCATTCAATGTCAGACAGCAATCCGGAATCCAGCGCCGCCAAGGCCAGCATAGTGCTGCTTGTTGCAACGGTGGCTGCACTTGTCGTGGCCAACAGTGGTCTGGCATCCCTCTACAAATCTGCGCTTTATGCCAATGTCGGCTTTGACCTTGGCCGATTTGATTTTTCCTACACGGTAAAGGACTGGATCAAGAATGCGTTGATGGCGGTTTTCTTCGTGTTTGTCGGATTGGAGATCAAGGCCGAATTTCAGGAAGGTGCCTTGGCGGAGCGATCACAGGCAATGCTGCCTTTTGCAGGCGCTGCTGGTGGCATGGCGGTGCCTGCAATGATTTATCTCATGCTGACACCTGAATCACTGGACCGTGGCTGGGCGATTCCGACTGCCACTGACATCGCTTTTGCCGTTGGCGTCGTGGGCTTGCTCGGCAAGCGTGTATCAGCACCGCTGCGGGCTTTTCTGCTGGCACTGGCCGTCATTGATGATCTGGGGGCTATTATCGTCATTGCGCTGTTTTACACCGGCGCATTGAAGGCATGGGCGGTTTTGGGAATGGCATTGTCGATCATGGCACTTGCCGCCATCAACGCACGCACTGTGCCCAGATTGTGGCCCTATCTGCTGGCCGGGACTATGCTGTGGGCCTTCACCCTGCAATCGGGCATCAATGCTACGATCGCGGGCGTCATAACCGCGCTTTTCATTCCTTTGAGATCTGCTGGTGAGAGCCCGCTGCACCGGCTGGTTTCGTTGCTGAAAAATCCTGTAAACTTCGTCATCATGCCGCTTTTTGCCTTCGCCAATGCGGGCGTGCCTCTTGCAAATCTCGGTATGGCAGACCTTGCTCAGCCGCTGACATCGGGCATTGCAGCGGGCCTTGTTGTTGGCAAGCCTCTTGGCGTTACGCTGGCGGTTTTTCTGGCGGTTCGGTTCGGTATCGCCGCTTTGCCCCAGAATGTTGGCTGGGCCGATATCATCGGTATCGGTTGCCTTGCCGGCATTGGGTTCACCATGAGTCTTTTTGTCGGCGCACTGGCTTTTGAGGATGAAGCATTGCTCAATCAAGTCAGGGTTGGCGTCCTTATTGGCTCCTTGCTCGCCACTCTTTCCGGAGTGATCCTGCTGAGTGTGCTGCATGGCGTCAAGCGCACCACCAGCATGTGAAACGTCGCAACGGCGCTATGCAAAAGCGCAATGTCATTTTGCACGAAATCGTGTTTTCACTTTTCTCATCTGCCCTCATTAGATGCCCTGACGCCGGTCTGGCGCTGTCCAGGGAGATCACCCATGTCCTACACGAATTCACGCCTCTCGCGCCGCACGGCTCTTGCTTCTGCCGCTGCCGCCATTGTTGCGCCCGCCCTTCCTTTTGGTTCTGCCAATGCCGCCGCACCGAAATCCGGCAAGCAGGTTGCAGGATTCTATCGTTTCAACATCGGCGACTATGAAGTAACCGCCCTCCATGACGGCGCTGTCAACCGCGAAATCACGACGGCATTCGTGCCGAATGTGCCGCTGGATGATGTGATCAAGACCATGCAGTCGCAGTTCATACCAACCAAGCCGGGGGTATCACCCTTCAACACCATGGTAATCAATACGGGCAGCAAGCTGATCCTGATCGATGCGGGCTTCAACAACAATGGGGCGGCCACAACCGGCCAGATGGTTGCCAACATGGCGGCTGCCGGCATTGATGCCAAACAGATCGACACCGTTCTGGTCAGTCACTTCCACCCCGATCACATAAATGGCCTGCGCTCCAAGGAAGGCGCTTTGGTATATCCAAACGCAGAAATCATCGTTCCGGCCATGGATGCGACGCATTATATGGACGACGCCAAGATGAACGCGCTACCGGAAGCGGCGCGTGGTGCGCACATGGTGGCGCGCCAGGTGTTCTCGCCGATCATGAAGGATGTGAAGCTGGCGGAGTGGACCAAGGAATGGGCGCCTGGCATTACGGCCATCCAGTCGGATGGACATACGCCGGGCCACACTTCGTTCGTGGTGTCATCAGGCGGCAAGAGCCTGCTGGTCATTGGTGACGCTGCCAACGATCCACGGCTTTTTGCGCGCAATCCCGAATGGCATCTGGGCTTTGATCTGGACAAGGCGCAGGCCGTGGCCAGCCGCAAGAAACTGCTCGACATGGCCTCGGCCGACAAGATGCAGGTTTCGTTTTACCACGCCGCTTTCCCGGCCACAGGGCATGTGGCCAAGAATGGCGCGGGTTACGACTGGTTCCCTGTGTCTTACTCTGCGTCGATTTAACCTGATCAAAGCGCTAACCTGATCAACGCGCGCCGCTGATGACACGGCACATCGCGGCGCGGATGGTATCACCAGAAGCAACCTGACCGATCTGGATCATGAACACCCCGTCTACCCGCGTGCCACTGCCGCTCTTGCGTGCTGTGATACGCAGGGTTTGCGGGCGACCCGAACCTGATGTTTCCTGCACTGCGGTCAATGCGCCACCCGCCTGATCCACGCGGATGTTATCAAAGCCTTCCGCCAGCATGGCAGAACGCAGATTGCCAAGTGCTTTTTTGGAATCAAGCCCGTTGAAAGTCTGCGATGTGCGAAAATTCATCGCGGTAAGCAACGGTGTGCCCTCAACCTGAAAGTTCTCGGCGCAACTCTGGGCCTGAGCATTGGATGACAGAGCGACTATGCCTGTAGCCAGAAGAATGATAGGGCAGAAACTGGTTTTCATGTGAACGACCTCCAGTGCAAGGGGTATCCCCGCAAAGTGATCTTGTCACGCGAAACCAGAACGAGATACGCCAAAAATCCCCTCCTGTTTCCAGAAGGGGATTGATGAGGGATTGAGGATCACTTACCAGGCGTAGTGATGGCCGTAGCCGTAGCCACGGGGCTGATGCCGATAGCCATAGTGCTGTTGGTGTCCGTAGCCATAGTGAGGCTGGGACTGAACATAGCCATACTTCTGGTAGACACGGGCTTGCAATTCGGCCTGCTTGCGCAGGATCTTGGGGTGAATGTACTGCGGCTGAGGGGCATGGCGATAACCACGACCATGGTCATAGCTGTTGCCGTAGTGGCCGCCCCAGCCCTGAGCCTGGGCATCGACAGGTGCGAGGGTAAACAGGCCACCTGTGATGGCAACGGCAAGAGCAGCAACCTTAAGTGACGACATTGTCTTTCTCCTCACCGGGGGTTCTTTCCGGCATGGGAGACGTTTTAGGCCTATCCGTCTGAACGGATGTTCAACTGCATTGAAAGCAAACTGACAGGATTGGAGAGGTTCAGTCATCCTGATCCGCCACGCATTCCGCCAGTGCTAACCCTCATTTCTTCTCTACTGCTGTTGGCTTGCTGCCGCCGCTTGTGCCAACACCACCATCAGCCAACTCCAACCGCTCCACCTTCGCACCCTCGCGCAGTTTCAGCACGAAGTCCTGCTGGGATTTCTGCACAAGGTAGCGCTTGAGCTGGTCTTTCACCGTATCGAATGCCGGTGCAGCCTTGTCGCGCTTGTCTTCCAGCTTGATGATGTGAAAGCCGAACTGGGTTTTGACGATCTCTGAAATACCGCCCTTGGCCAGTTTTTCAGCGGCCTCGCCAAATTCCGGCACCATGCGCTCTTTCTCGAACCAGCCCAGATCACCGCCTTCTTTCCCCGAGCCGGGATCTTTGGACAATTCACCCGCCAGTTTTGCGAAATCCTCGCCCTTTTTCAGGCGCTCAATGGCCTTCTTGGCCTCGTCCTCGCTTTCAACGAGGATATGGCGGGCCTTGAATTCCTGACCGGGCTTCAGGGTCTTGATCGTCTCATCGTAGAAAGTCTTCATCGCCGCATCAGTGGCGCCTTTGTCACCTTCGCGGGTCAACAGGCTTTCCATCAGCAGGCGGTCGCGAGTCTGTTCCATGCGGCGCTTGAAATCGGGGGTGTCAGCCACCTTTTCCTTCGCGGCGGTTGCAGCCACGATCTTCAGGTCGATCAGGTAATCAATGGTGTAGCTGCGCCGCTGGGCTGCATCCATCTGTTGCGGAAGGGTGGGGCTGAGCTCCTCAAGCGCCACTTTCACATCGTCATCTGTGATGGAAATGCCGTCAACCTTTGCCACGATCTTGGAATCCTGCGCCATTGCGCTGCCCGAAAGCATGGCAACCAGGGCCGCAGCTGATACGAAAGTGGTCAGTCTCGATGTGTTCATCATCTGCTCCGTTGCGCGCCTGACGCCAATTCCAGAGGTTTTGCCCCAGCGAATCAGCGACACTTGCAAATAAAATGCCTGACGATGTCTTCCCCAAAGCTCCTGTCATTGACAACCCCGGAGTGGCCTTCTTATGTCCAGCGCAACGCTTTTCGCGATCACATCCCTGTGGCCGCTCCCTTTGTGCCGAGTCTTCCGGCCCCAAATAAGGTTTGTCTGCCCATGTTCGGCACGATCGCCAAGAAACTCTTCGGTTCCGCCAATGACCGCCGCGTCAAGGGCTACAACCCCAAGGTCACTGCCATCAACGCGCTGGAGGCGGAGATTGCTGCCCTGAGCGACGAGCAGTTGAAAGCCCGCACGGATGCTTTCAGGGCCGAGGTTGCTGGCGGCAAGGCGCTGGATGATCTGCTGGTGCCCGCTTTCGCCACGGTGCGGGAAGCGGCCAAGCGCACACTGGGCCAGCGGCATTTCGATGTGCAGCTGATCGGCGGCATGGTGCTGCATGAGCGTGGTATCGCCGAGATGAAAACCGGTGAAGGCAAGACGCTGGTGGCCACGCTCGCGGTTTATCTCAATGCGCTCAACGGCAAGGGCGTCCATGTTGTCACCGTGAACGATTATCTCGCCCGCCGCGATGCGGAATGGATGGGGCAGGTTTACGGTTTTCTAGGCATGAGTGTCGGCATCATCGTGCATGGGTTGGACGACGAGCAACGCCGCGCTTCCTATGCCTGTGACATTACCTACGGCACCAACAACGAATTCGGCTTCGATTATCTGCGCGACAACATGAAATACGAATTCGCGCAGATGTCCCAGCGCGGCCATGCCTATGCCATCGTCGACGAGGTGGACTCAATCCTGGTGGATGAGGCGCGCACGCCGCTCATCATCTCCGGCCCCACCGAGGACCGCTCGGATCTCTACACCGCGCTTGATGCCATCATGCCCAGTCTCAAGCCATCGGATTACGAGGTGGACCTCAAGCAACGGCAGGTGTCGCTGACTGAGGACGGCACCGAGAACATAGAACAGCTGTTGATGAAAGCGGGCATCCTGAAGGATGGCACGCTCTATGATGCCCAGAATTCAACGATCGTGCATCATGTCAACCAGGCCCTGCGCGCCCACACCCTGTTCACCAAGGACAAGGATTACATGATCCGGTTCAACCCGGAAAATGGCAGCAACGAGGTTGTCATCATCGACGAATTTTCAGGCCGTGCCATGACGGGCCGCCGTTATTCGGAAGGTTTGCACCAGGCACTTGAGGCGAAGGAGCATGTGCCCATCATGCCTGAGAACGCCACATTGGCCTCGATCACCTTCCAGAACTATTTCCGCCTTTATGAAAAGCTGGCGGGCATGACCGGAACAGCCGCAACCGAGGCGGAAGAGTTCCAGCAGATCTACAATCTGGAAGTGGTGGAAATTCCCACCAACACCATCGTTGCCCGTGTTGATGATGACGACGAGGTGTACCGAACCGAAGATGAAAAGATCGCCTCAATCATCAAGGAAATCACCAAGGCATCAGACCGTTTGCAGCCGGTGCTGGTGGGCACTGCATCCATCGAGAAATCCGAGCTGTTTGCCGAGCGCCTTTTGCAGGCTGGTTTCAAGCAGATCGACTTCGAAAAGCCCGACGCGCTGGACCTGCTTTATGCCGCCGCACGCTCCGGCAAGAGCGCCCGTCAGTTTGCGGTGCTGAACGCACGTTTCCATGAGCAGGAAGCGCTTGTGGTTGCCGAGGCCGGCGTGCCCGGCGCCATCACCATCGCCACCAACATGGCAGGCCGCGGCACAGACATCAAGTTGGGTGGCAATGTCGATATGCGCATCCGGCAGGAAGCGGATATCATCGAGGATATTGCCCGGCGTGACGCCAAAGTGGTCGAAATCCGTGAGGAAGTGGAGCGGTTCCGCCAGATCGTGCTGAACGCCGGCGAAACCGCCGAAATCACGGCAGCAACAGCCAAGAAGCCTGCTGCAACGAAGAGCTACCCCGGTGGACTCTATATCGTGGGTACGGAACGGCATGAAAGTCGCCGTATCGATAACCAGCTGCGGGGTCGCTCCGGCCGTCAGGGAGACCCAGGCCGCAGCCGCTTCTTCCTGTCGTTGGAAGATGACCTGATGCGCATCTTTGGCTCGGACCGCATGGACTCGATGTTGCAAAAGCTCGGCCTGCAGGAAGGTGAAGCTATCGCCCACCCATGGGTAAACAAGGCGCTGGAAACCGCGCAAAAGAAGGTGGAAGCCCGCAACTTCGATATCCGCAAGAACATCCTGAAGTACGACGATGTGATGAACGACCAGCGCAAGGCGGTATTCAACCAGCGCAAGGAGTTCATGGGGGCTGAGGATATGACTGCCACCGTCACAGACATGCGCCACAACACCGTGGACGAAGTGGTTTCCCGGCATATCCCTGAAGAGAGCTATCCCGACGCGTGGAATACGGCTGATCTGCGCGCGGAGGTCCTGAAAGACCTCAACCTTGATCTGCCGGTGGATGAATGGGCCAAGGAAGAGGGCATCGCAGATGAGGAAATCCGCGAGCGGCTGATCAAGGCCGCTGATGAGGATTATGCCACCCGTACCGAACGCAACACGCCCGATCTGCAACGCTACATCGAAAAGCAGGTTGTGTTGCAGGGGCTGGATACATTGTGGCGCGAACACATCGTGACGCTGGACCACCTGCGTAACGTGATCGGCTGGCGCGGCCTTGCCCAGCGCGACCCGCTGAACGAATACAAGTCCGAGGCTTTTCAGCTGTTTCAGGAACTCACCACACGCCTGCGCCAGAGCGTTACAGCGCAGTTGATGCGGGTGGAAGTTATGTTCCAGGACCCAGATGCTCCGGCTGAAGGGTCCCCGTCAATGCAGCCCCAACTGGCTGCCGCCAGCAGCTTTACCGCCATCGAGGCAACTGTCGACCCCGCCGACCGCAAGGCGGATGATGTAAGCACTTGGGGCAAGGTGGGGCGCAACGAGCAATGCCCATGCGGTTCAGGCAAGAAGTTCAAGCATTGCCATGGGCAGCTTGCTTGATCGTCCTCATGTCGAGGCGTTTGCCGCAGGCAAGCCTCGAAAAACAAGGCAAGCCTCGAAAAACAAGGATAGTCTCCTGATGTCTAGATCATTCCGCGTTTGCACTGAATCTTCTCCCTCCCCGCCACAAGTGGGGGGAGGGATTGGCTCAAGCATCCTGAAAAGGCGCTCAATCGAAAATCGACATCAATGCACCTTGGTCTAGAGGCTCGGTTTTGCCCCGCATCTCGACATGAAGGGTGTCAATCTCCCCTTGCCCGACCAACCAAAGTTGCATCACCCCCCGGCTTTTGCGTTGGAGAAGTTTCGTCTAGAAACAATTCAATGCTATAAAATATATTGGGAGTGATCATGTCCGAGAAGATATACGCCGTAACCAAGGCCTGGGCAGCACGCGCCCATGTGACCGATGCCAGATACAAGAAGATGTACAAGGCATCCGTTGCCAGCAGCGCGGATTTCTGGGCCGAACATGGCAAGCGGATCGACTGGTTCAAACCTTACACCAAGGTAAAAAACGTCTCCTACAAGCCCGGCAAGGTCTCGATCAAATGGTTCGAGGATGGCACCACCAATGTCAGCTACAATTGCGTGGACCGGCATCTGGCCAAGCGCGCCAGGCAGACCGCCATCATCTGGGAAGGTGATGATCCTGCCAAATCCAAGAAGATCAACTATCAGCAATTGCATGATGAGGTTTGCCGTTTCGCCAATGTGCTGAAGGCCAACGGCGTCAAGAAGGGTGACCGCGTCACCATCTATCTGCCGATGATCGTGGAAGCGGCCTATGCCATGCTGGCCTGCACCCGTATCGGCGCGGTGCATTCCATCGTCTTTGGTGGCTTTTCGCCGGATTCGCTCGCCAACCGCGTGGAGGATTGCGATTCAACCATCGTCATCACGGCGGATGAAGGCCTGCGCGGCGGCAAGCCTGTGGCCCTGAAAAAGAACGTCGATGCTGCCGACGGCAAGGTGAAGGGCGGTATCAAGACCGTCATCGTCGTCAAGCATACCGGCGGCAACATCAGCATGCAGGATGGCAGGGACGTCTGGTATCACGAGGAGGCCGCCAAGGTTTCCAGCCATTGCCCACCCGCTGAAATGAAGGCGGAAGATCCCCTGTTCATCCTCTACACCTCCGGTTCTACCGGCAAGCCCAAGGGCGTTGTGCACACTACCGGCGGCTATCTGGTCTATGCCGCGATGACGCACCAGTATGTCTTCGATTATCAGGAAGGCGATGTTTATTGGTGCACGGCGGATGTGGGCTGGGTGACCGGCCACAGCTATATCGTCTATGGCCCGCTGGCCAACGGCGCGACGACGTTGATGTTCGAAGGCGTTCCGACCTATCCCGATATCAGCCGCTTCTGGCAGGTCATCGACAAGCACAAGGTCAATACCTTCTACACCGCACCCACCGCCATCCGCGCATTGATGCAGGCCGGTGACGAGCCGGTGAAAAAGACCAAGCGCACATCGCTGCGCCTGCTCGGCTCCGTTGGTGAGCCGATCAATCCCGAGGCGTGGGAATGGTATTACAACGTGGTGGGCAACAAGAAATGCCCCATCGTCGACACCTGGTGGCAGACGGAAACCGGCGGCATCCTCATCACGCCGCTGCCCGGTGCCACGGCGCTCAAGCCCGGTTCCGCCACGCGGCCGTTCTTTGGCGTGCAGCCGGAGATCATCGATGCCGAAGGCAAGATCATGAAGGGCCCTTGTCAGGGCAACCTCGTGATCACGGATTCCTGGCCGGGGCAAATGAGAACGCTCTACGGCGACCACGCCCGCTTCATGGACACCTATTTCACCACCTATCCCAACAGCTATTTCACGGGCGACGGCTGCCGCCGCGACGCCGACGGCTACTACTGGATCACCGGCCGCGTCGACGACGTCATCAACGTCTCGGGCCACCGCATGGGCACGGCCGAGGTCGAATCGGCGCTGGTCTCCCACGACAAGGTGTCGGAGGCCGCCGTCGTCGGCTATCCGCACGACATCAAGGGCCAGGGCATCTACTGCTACGTCACGCTC
The DNA here is from genome assembly GCA_031372765.1 of Hyphomicrobiales bacterium. Lineage (GTDB taxonomy): Bacteria > Pseudomonadota > Alphaproteobacteria > Rhizobiales > Beijerinckiaceae > JADCCX01. The sequence goes on along the minus strand of JANMLW010000148.1, from coordinate 78 downwards.
AACGCCGGGCTGCAGCCGAGCGACGAACTCAAGAAGGAACTGGTCGCGCACGTGCGCAAGGAGATCGGACCGATCGCC
>JANMLW010000146.1:0-4003 GCA_031372765.1 Hyphomicrobiales bacterium | reverse complement strand
GGCATTGGCCACATCCATGCCGGTGAGGTTGGCCACCTGGGTCTGGAACTCGAAGAGATACTGAGTCGTGCCTTGGGCAATCTCGGGCTGATACGGCGTGTAGGAGGTGAGGAACTCCGAGCGCTGGATCAGGTGATCGACAGTCGCGGGCACATGGTGCTTGTAGGCACCGGCACCCACAAAGAACGGTCCGCTGCCTGCGGTGACGTTTTTGGTTGCCAGTGCGCCCAGCGTGCGCTCCACCGACATTTCACCCTGATAATAGGGCAGATCAACCGGCTTTTTCAGCAGTTTGCCTGCGGGCACATTGGCGAAGAGTTCGTCGATATTCTTGACGCCAATCTTGGACAGCATGGAGGTCCGGTCTTGGGTGGAAAGGGGTAGATAGCGCATCGGGTTTCTGGCTCCTGCCTTCTCCCCTTGCGGGAGAAGGTGGTCGGCGGATGCCGACCGGATGAGGGGTCACGCAGTGCTGAGAGGTTGTGCTACCCCTCATCCGACCTTCGCAAATGCGAAGGCCACCTTCCCCCGCAAGGGGAGAAGGAAGAAAACTTACGAAATCGTCTTGAGATAGGCTTGATATTCAGCCTCGCTCATCAATCCATCAAGTTCCGCCTTGTTGGAAATCTTCAGTTTGAGGAACCAGCCCTTACCGGTAGAATCCTCGTTCACTGTAGCGGGTGCGCCTTCAAGCGCGGCATTCACGTCGACCACTTCGCCCGATACAGGGGCGTAAATTTCTGAGGCCGCCTTGACGCTTTCAACCACGGCGGCTTCGGCGCCCTTGGCGACGGTCTTGCCCTTGGCGGGAAGCTCGACGAACACGACGTCGCCAAGCTGTTGCTGGGCATAGTCCGTGATGCCGACCGTGCCGACATCACCGTCGATGCGGATGTATTCATGGTCCTTGGTATATTTGGTGGTCATCGGAGAAATCCTCTCAGCGTCAATGTCAAGGCTTGGGCATCCGGTAGAACCGGTTCGGTACGGCGGGCATCTTGGTGATTTTTGCGGGCAGTTCCTTGCCGCGCACCATCAGGATCACGGGCGTTCCGGCGGTGGCAAAGGCTGACTCCACATAGCCCATGCCAACCGGGCCGTTGACGCTGGGGCCAAAGCCACCGGAAGTTACAACGCCAATCTTGCGCTTGCCGACGAAAATTTCCGTGCCTTCGCGGGCCGGTTGGCGGCCTTCGGGCTGGATGCCAACGCGCAGACGCTGGGTGCCCTCGCGCAGTTCCTTCTGGATGCGCGCGGCACCGGGAAAGCCGCCTTCCTCGCGGCGACGCTTCTGGATAGACCAGGTCAGGCCCGCTTCAACCGGCGATGTGGTGGTGTCGATATCATGGCCATAGAGGCAAAGCCCGCCTTCCAGCCGCAGCGAATCGCGCGCACCCAGCCCGATGGCCCGCACGCGGTCATCGGCCAGCAGCGCCCCCCAGAGACGACCGGCCTCATCGGCAGCGACCGAAATCTCGTAGCCATCCTCGCCTGTGTATCCTGAACGCGAAACATAAACCGGCACAAAACTGGAACCGGTTGCAAAATGTGTGGCGAAAGCTGTCATGAACGGCATCGCGGCAGTCGGTGCAAACTGGGCCAGAACCTCGGCGGCTCTCGGGCCCTGCAAGGCCAGCAGCGCCTGATCATCACGGCGCTTCAAGGTCACGCCCTTGGGCAGATGGGCGGCCAGATGGGCGTAGTCAAGTTCCTTACAACCGGCATTGACCACCAGAATCAGTGTGCCTTCCTGTGCGGGATCCGATGGGCGCGTGACCATCAGATCATCGAGTATGCCGCCGGTTTCGTTGAGCAATTGCGAATAACGTTGCTGGCCGTGGGTGAGGTTAAGAATATCCGCCGGAATCAGTGTTTCCAGCGCGCGGGCCACAGTTTCATGCTTGCCGTCAGCCGCTATCAAGTACGCCTGCCCCATGTGGCTGACGTCAAAAAGACCAGTGCTTTCGCGGGTCCAGTTATGCTCGGCCATTATTCCGAGCGGATATTGCACGGGCATGTCGTAGCCGGCAAAGCCCACCATCTTGCCGCCAGCGGCCACATGGGCGTGATGTAGAGGTGTTTTGAGAAGGGGAGAGTCAGAAGACTGATCGGCCATTCGTCACCACGGAAAACAGAGCAAAGGACATCGCACAGGGTTTCCCCTGTTCGACGCCCCCTCTGTCTTGGAACCTGAGAGATTTCACACGGCGCATGCCATGCTTACTCCGTCGGTGAGAAGCAGCCTGAAAAGGCCGCTTCTGCTTTCCAGAGTGACAGGGATTTCACATGACGTGAAACCGGATCTGCGGTCCGTGGGCCTGAGCGTTTCCGGGGCGGTTGCGCCTTCGGCGTTCCATGATCAAGCCTCACAAGAGGCAATGCGCGTGGAACTCTCCCGCAGATGACTGTCTGATAGGTTTCGCAAATAGCTTATGCGGATATCAAGTCAATGCCTTCGCGTCAGTTTCCCCTATCTTCTGCGGGTCTGCCGTTGGGCCTGTGCGCCCGTCGGATCAAGGCCAACAAAAATGTCGTATTCGTCACCGGGGTCAAACTGGGTGATCGGCACAACAATGTTTTCCTCGACATAGGAAAATTCAGCCTGTGTATCGTTGCCCGGCACGGTCACGGTCAAGCGTGTCGAACGCTGGGTGACGATATCCTTGCGGCGCTTGACGATGATCTTTACCGGAACCGAATAGCTGCCCGCCTTGCCGTTTGGTCCCAGCAACACCCGGCCTTCGACACCAACCCGCAGGCGCAGCTGGTTGCCCTGGAAAAGACATTCCCGGGCGGTGTTGGTGATTGATGCCTGAAAAGAGACAGTCGATGAGGAGCCGGTCAAGGTGCTGGTGCCGCGATAGCCTGCCGCATTCTCGATGATATCAACCGCAGGGCAGGTCTGTTCTTTTTCCTCCAGTTTCTGGGGCTGGATGGGCGGCGGCTCGGTTGTGCCAAACAGAAAGAGGTTACGTGCGGATGTGCCAACGCCCGGGGCTTCCTGCCCCGCCGCTGCGGGACGTGAATCGCCACCGCCCAGGCCGGGTATGCCACCACCGCAGGCGCCAAGACCAAGCGACAAAGCTGCAATCATCGGAATCGCAAAACGCATCATTCACCCATAGTGTTCAGATAATGCTGTATCTCTCGCATCAAAAGCCATCCGCGCCAAGAGTGACTTTATACAAGGGCGACTTGTGACAAAACCTCATTTCAAGGCTTGCAAGCCCTTTTCGAAACCTGTCAACGCGAGCGGCAGTCCGCGCCCTTCATTGGGCTTGTCGAAGATGATGAAGGTCGCCGTTGAGCCGTTGCTGAGTTCCTTTTGCAGTTTGTCATCGATTTCCACCTCGGCCACGCAGCCCGAAGGCACGCATTTGACAAAGCCGGTTGAGCCAATGTCCTTGACCACCGGTTTGCCTTGTGGGTCTTTTTCCGTGGCGCTTTCGACCCGCAGGCCCAGTCCCCTTGGCAGAAGTACGCCCAGAGGCGCGATGACACGCAAGACAGGCCTGCGTGAAGTCGGTTTTCCATCGGTGCCTGTGCCTTCCGCCACCCGCAGAACGACAACCACGACATTGATGTTGGAATCCTTGTCGTCAGCAACGTTCTGATAGAGGATACACTGCTCTTCCTTACCCTGCTGCTGCTCGCAGCGCAGTTCCCAATCGTTGAAATTGCCTCTGATGACGCCTTGCGCCACGAGCGGCACGGGGGACATCATCGCAATCCCGAATCCTGCCATAAGTGTATTCAGCCACCGTATGCCGCTCATATGTCTCATGTGCGCGGCAGTCCGCGCCCCTCTTGTTTCGAATGGTTCTTGGCTGCTGGTTCTCAGCTGCTGATTCTCAACTTCTGATTCTTGGCTTTCAGCGGTCATATCACCTAACGCCCTATCAGCCGACGCCGTTCAGTCAAGTCTATGGCAATCTCATCATGATCTCCGGGCGATACCAGCATCGAATTCTGTTGTTCCCTGTCGGCTTGCGGATATCCACAC
>JANMLW010000123.1:0-35551 GCA_031372765.1 Hyphomicrobiales bacterium | reverse complement strand
CATCTTGCCAGGGTGATGGCGGTGCATCTCCTCGGCAAATTCACGGGCTTCACCCAGATCGGGTTCCGAGGTTTCCCACCAGATCAGGTCCGCATAGGGCGCATAAGCGAGGCCGCGGCTGATGGCATGACCGACAGAATGCGTCTTGCCCTGCTTGAGACGGAAGAAACCTTCATCGGTTCGGCTGTCCCGGTCGATCCAGGGATGATCGTAGTCATCCACATCCGAAGTGATGAGGTTGGCTGCATGGGCATCTGTACGGGCCAGAACCAGTGTTGGGACATCCATGACATCGGCAGCGAGGCGGGCTGCGTTCAGCGTGCGCTGGAAGGTCTTGGTGGGTACCAGGACCTTGCCACCCAGATGGCCGCACTTCTTTTCGGATGCGAGCTGATCCTCGAAGTGGACGCCGGCCGCACCGGCCTCGATCATTGATTTCATCAGTTCAAAAGCATTGAGCGGGCCACCGAAACCGGCTTCGGCATCCGCGATGATAGGCGCGAACCAATGGATGGAACTATCACCTTCCAGCTTGGCGATCTGGTCAGCCCGGCGCAATGTGTTGTTGATGCGCTTGACCACATCGGGCACTGACGAGGCAGGATACAGCGACTGGTCAGGGTACATCTGACCGGCGTTGTTGGCATCCGCGGCTACCTGCCAGCCCGAGAGATAAATTGCTTCCAGACCGGCCTTGACCTGCTGCATGGCCTGATTACCCGTCAATGCACCCAGTGTGCGTACAAAAGGCCGGTTGTGGAGGAGTTCCCACAGGCGATTGGCACCCATGCGGGCCAGCGTGTATTCGATCTTGACGGAGCCCCGCAGTTTTTCGACATCGGCCGGTGTGTAATCCCGCTTGATATCCTTGAAGCGGTCAGAAGCAGTGGTCAGTGACATAGCGTATGGTGTCCTTATTCACATAAATTGACAGTGAAGACAGGATAGCTTTGAACAGGATTGGCCACAATCCAGCAAATGAAGGCTCAAAAAGTGAATGTAAATTGTAATGATTTTGACATTTGACAATAATTAATTTGTAATTATATTACTTTTCTGGTCCAAAGAACGAAAGACGCCCATGAAGTCCGTCCGCATCGGTGGCAAACTGCGTCGACTCCGGCAGGACAGGCGCCTGACCCAGGTTCAGATGGCGGAAGCGCTGGACATCTCGCCGAGCTATCTTAATCTTCTGGAAAGCAATCAGCGCCCCGTTACCGTGCGCGTGTTACTGAAACTGGCAGAAAAATTCCAGATCGATCTCAACACACTGGCCGGAGATGATGACGCGCGTTTGGGTGCGGCCCTGATGGAAGCCTTTTCTGATCCGATGTTTGATGCCGCTGATGTCAAGGCGTCCGATATCCGCGATATGGCCTCGACCATTCCAGCTCTGGGCCGTGCGGTACTGGACCTTTACAATGCCTTCAAGCGCGGTACGGGAGGGCAGCGGTCCATCAACGAGGGCGATGACGCTGGTGAAAACGGATCATCCGAGGGTGGCTCACTTGCGATTCCATCTGAAGAGGTGACCGAGTTCCTGCAGAAGCGGCTCAACCATTTTCCCGATCTGGAAGAGGCCGCCGAACAGCTCTGGGTCGAGAATGGTCTGGCAATCAACACCTTGCAGCGTGATCTGATCCAGTTGCTGGCTACGCGCTATGCTGTCGACGTGGACATCGCACCCAGCGAGGCGATGGATGGCATGATGCGGCGCTACAATCCGCTCAACCGGCGTTTGGACCTCTCCGAAATGCTGCCCTTACCATCGCGTACCTTTCAGCTTGCCTTCCAGATTGCCCTCCTTGGTTTTCGCAAGGAAATCGACGGTCTGATCGGCGGCGGCAAGTTCTCGACGCCAGAAGCTGATTCCCTCGCCCGTTCGGCCCTGGCCAGCTATTTCGCCTCGGCCGTGATGACGCCCTATCCGCGCTTTCTGGAGGCGGCACGGTCCACCCGCTATGATCTCAATGTGTTGCAACACCGCTTTGGCATGTCGTTCGAGCAGGTCTGCCACCGGCTCACCACCCTGCGCCGCAAGGGGCAGGAAGGCGTGCCATTCCATCTCATCCGGGTGGATATTGCCGGCAATATCTCCAAGCGCTTTTCAGCATCCGGCATCCAGATGGCGCGCTTCGGTGCAGCCTGTCCGCGCTGGAATGTCTATGATGCCTTTGCCACACCGGGATTATTGCGGGTGCAGGTGTCAGAAATGCCCGATGGCACCCGGTTCTTCTGTGTCGCCAGCACTATTCGTCCTTCTGGCAGAGGCGTGGGACGCAATGGCCTGATGCAGACCGGTGGACAGCTTGCCATCGGGCTGGGCACCAGCATCCAGCACGCCGACCAGATGATCTATGCCGATGGCCTGAACCTTGACGATACGCAGATCATCACGCCGATCGGCGTTTCCTGTCGCACCTGCTCGCGTAACGATTGCGCTGATCGCGCCGTGCCGTCGCTGCACCAGCGGCTGGAACTGGACGAGAACCGCCGGGGGCTCAGCGCCTATGCGCGGGTGGGGTGACCTATCATGATCTTGCGAAACATCCCACTCTCACTTGATCCAACCACAGTAGCAGCGATTGATGCTCGTCTGGAATCTATCGCGAGAACACATGAAGTCAGTATCCCTTGGGCCATAGAAAGTGGCAGTCGCGCCTGGGGTTTTCCATCGCCAGACAGTGACTACGATTGTCGTTTTGTCTTTGTTAGGCCTCATGATCGCTATCTTTCTCTGTTCCCTGATCGCGACGTCATAGAAACGCCGCTCGTCAATGATCTTGATGTCAATGGCTGGGACTTGCAAAAGGCGATCCGCTTAATGCTTAAGGGCAATGCCGTGATCATCGAATGGCTGACATCACCGATCATCTATCAAGGCAACGATGTATTTCGAAGGGCAATGCTGAATCTGGCGGAGCAGGTTCTCCAGCGAGAACGTGTGGCCAGGCACTATTACCATCTCGCCCTCAGTATGCGTTCGCGCGCGTTTCCAGAACACGGCGAAGCGCTACTCAAGAAGTTGTTTTACGTATTGCGTCCAGCCGTTGCCTTGCGTTGGATGACTATCCATCACGAAGCCCGGATAGCGCCAATGCATTTTCCTACTTTAATCGAACAGGCAGGTATTCCAGAGAACCTGAAGCATTTTATTGACGAACTCATTGAACGCAAATCCTTGACCCGTGAACTTGGCAGCGCTGAAGTGCCAATGGAAGTTCGCCACTTCATCGATCATCAATTGGACAACGCCGAGTCGATCATGCTGACAGAGACCGCCGTTTCTCCTGACGCCATTGCAATTGCAGATGCTGCTTTTCGTAACATTATGCGGATTGCTCAATGATCTCAGAGTGGCACCATTGCGCCAAGTCTCCCGACACCCTAGTTGGACCATCATGACGGACGCTCTCTACACCCTTGCCAATCCGCAGCGGTTCACCCGCCTGACGGACCGGTTGCTGCCATGGTTGGCGGCAGCTACCATCATTACATTGGTGATCGGCCTCTATGGCGCGTGGTTTGTGGCTCCGCCCGATTATCAGCAGGGTGAAACCATCCGCATCAAATACGTGCATGTACCTGCCGCATGGATGGCCATGTTTGGCTGGACCGTGATGACCCTGTCCGCCTTTGGCACGCTTGTGTTTCGCCACCCGCTGGCGGATGTGGCGCAAAAGGCGGCTGCACCCATTGGCGCGGCATTCTGCGCGGTATGCCTGATCACCGGTTCGCTCTGGGGCAAACCGATGTGGGGCACCTACTGGGTATGGGATGCGCGCCTGACCTCCATGCTGGTGCTGCTCCTGATGTATCTGGGCGTCATTGCCCTGTGGCGCGCCATCGAGGAGCCGACGATGGCAGCCAAAGCCGTTTCCATCGTCACATTGGTAGGTGCCATCAACCTGCCGATCATCAAGTTTTCCGTAGAGTGGTGGAATACACTGCATCAGCCAGCCTCGGTGTTGCGGTTGGATGGGCCGACAATCCATTCTTCCATGCTTTGGCCACTGCTGGTCATGGGATTGGCGGCAGGCCTGGGCTTTGGCACGCTCATGGTCATGCGCATGCGGACAGAACTGATGCAAAGGCGAATGCGCCGCTTGATGTTGACGGCGGCAAGGGAAGCCATCTGATGCTCGATCTGGGTCGCCACGGCGGATACATTCTGGCGAGCTACGCTGTTACCATCGTGATCATCGGTGGCATTGTCTGGCAGACCGTGGCTCAATACCGCGCTGCCAGAACCGCCATTGCCAAGACTGCCATTGCCAGAACTGGCGAACGCAGCGATGGCTGAAACCGTTCAGCCGCGCCGCTCGTTTATTGTCCTGCTGCCCCTGCTTGTCTTTGGTGCGCTGGCACTGCTTTTTCTGACTGGCCTGTTCGGCGGGGACAAGAACCGCCTGCCGTCTGCCCTGATTGGCAGGACAGTGCCTGAGGTGACATTGCCCGCCCTTGAAGGCCTCTCACTGGCTGGCGATCCTGTGCCCGGATTTGGCCGGTCTGACCTGACCGGCGGGCAGGTGACACTGGTCAATGTCTTTGCCTCGTGGTGTGCGCCTTGCCACACAGAGCATCCGTTTCTGGTCGAACTTGCAAAAGACAAACGGTTTCGTATTTTTGGCATCAACCAGAAGGATACGCCCGAGAACGCCCGGCGTTTTCTGACAGGCAAGGGCAATCCCTACAGCGCTGTGGGTGTTGATCCCAATGGCCGTGCCTCGATCGAATGGGGGGTGTACGGCGTACCTGAAACCTTTGTCGTGCGCGGCGATGGCACAATCGCCCACAAACTGGTCGGCCCCCTGACCGAGAACAATCTGGCCGCTTTTCGACAGGAGATCGAAAGGGCGCTCAGATGAGAATACAGCAGGAGCGGTTCCGCTGGAGTCTGTGGCCTATTGTCGTTGGATGGCTTCTGGCGCTCTGGTTGGCATGGCATGGGATGAAAGACCTTGGCCTGCTGTTGAAGAACCAGTTTCCGCACCGCGGTTATGTCTTCGGGTTCCTTTCCCGCTGGCCACAGGAAATGCAGACTGGCATCGCGCTGATGCAAGCTGTGCTCGTGCCTTTGGCCTTGCCTTCCTTTTTCGGCTGGATCAGCGGGCGCATCCTCTTCACGATTGGAGAAACCGGCATCACCGTCAATCGCCTGACCGGCTGGCGCAGAATTGAATGGGCCGATATCGTCAAGCTGGAATTTTCGTTTGGAGACGCGGTCTTTCACCTGCGCGAAACGGGCAAACTCTCCACTGTGCGTTTCAGCCCCTGGACCATCGGTTTTGATGGTGAGGGTTTCCGCGATCTGGTTGAGCGCCATCAGCCGCGCCTGACACCGGATGAGGACGAAGGTCAACCCTGGGGTCGCTCATCCTCATTCAACGCATAGCGCTGCAACAGGCCCATTTGCGACATGGCGAACACGATAGTAATGGGCATGACGCCCCACACCTTGAAACTGACCCAGAAATCGGTCGAAAACATGCGCCAGACCCCTTCATTGATGGCAGCCAGCACAAAAAAGAACACGCCCCAGCGGAAGGTCAATTTCTTCCAGCCTTCGCCCGTGAGTTTGAATACGCTGTCCAGCACATAAGGCAGCAGTGGCTTGCCAAAAGCCAGACCGCCAAGCAACACGGCCCCGAACATGGAATTGACGATGGTCGGCTTCAGCTTGATGAACAGATCGTCCTTCAGATAGAGTGTCAGACCGCCAAAGATCAGCACCACGACGCCCGAGACGAGTGGCATGATCGGCAACTTCTTCAACAGCCATTTCGTCAGGATCAGCGATAGCAGCATCGCGATCATGAAGGCCGCCGTTGCAACAAAAATGTTGCTTTGCGGACCTTCCAGCAACGATGCGGGCAGCAGGGGACGCAGCAGCGGGCGGATCAGTTCCGGCTTTGAATTCGATAGGAAAAATACCATTAGCGGACCCATTTCGAGGGCCAGCTTCAGGAATGGGTTTTCAGCTGCGGGTGGTGAAATTGTCGTCGTCATGGCAGGCCTATACAGCGCGGGTCGTCTCAGGTGAAGGCACAATGTTGTCATTTTCGCCTGCACCAGGTGCATCGGCAAAGACACTGAAGAGCATCACCCCGGCCAGTACTGATACAGCCAGCTTTCTGTCAGGACCGTGTCACCTGCCTTGAGGAAGCAACGCATTTCCACCGGCTCGGTGCCATCCACCGTCAGATCAAACTGTGCCCGCCAGTGGCCCGGCACATCATTGGGCACAGCTTCCGTGAGCACGTAGGAAAAGGCTCCGCGCGAGGTGGAAAGCACTGCCTCCGGCTTCATACCAAACGGGATACTGACCAGAGGTCCACCCTTGAATTCCAGCATGAACTTACGCACGCCCCTGGGTCGGGCCGTCCCCGGCTGGCCGCCATTGCCCAGACGTGTGGCGACACAGCGCCCCAGCGGCGTGGGATAAGGCTCTTCCGCCTGCCAGTGCAAACGGTAGGAAAATGCAAAGGTATCGCCAGCCTTTACCGATTGCTCGGGTACCCAGGCCGCGACGATATTGTCATGGATTTCGTCATCGGTCGGGATTTCAATGAGTTGCACTGCGCCCCTACCCCAGTTGCCTTGCGGCTCCACCCAGATCGACGGACGGCGCTCATAGAACACTCCGTCCTGATAGTGATCAAAAAGACGGTCACGCTGCAACAGGCCAAAACCACGCGGGTTGTCATCGGCGAAGGACGAAGCAATGGTGCGGGCGGGATTGTTGAGCGGGCGCCAGATGCGTTCGCCACGCCCGGTCCAGACCGCCAGACTGTCGGAATCATGCACCTCCGGTCGCCAGTCCACGGCGGTGGGCTTGATGGTTTCCGAGTACCAGAACATCGAGGTCAGCGGTGCCACACCAAACCGCGCGATATCCTTGCGGATAAACAGACGCTTCTCGATGTCCATCGTCACGGTCTTGCCGCGAGTCATCACAAACCTGTAAGCCCCGGTCAGCGACGGACCATCGAGCAGACAATACGCCGTGACGCTGTTACCGGTTCCGCGCTCCAGCCAGACATGGGTGAAATCCGGGAACTCCTCGGGCTTGCCGCCCACTGCCGCATCAATCAGGATGCCGCGTGCCGAAAGACCATACTGGAATTCATCGCCGATGGCGCGAAAATAGGAGGCTCCCAAAAACGCCACCCAGTCGTTTTTTTGCCAGGGCAAATCCTTGCCTTGCCAGCCTTGTCCACCCTCACTGTTTTCCTGAAAGCGAAAGCCCGCAAAGCCCGCTCCCTTGGGCAGTTTATGCGCCACGCTGTCCTTGGGCATATCGAAATAATCTTCTCGGTAGATGATCTCCCGTGCCCGACCGCCCTCGATGACATGGATGCGCTGGGGTTTCTTGAAATAGCGCCCGAGATGGAAGAATGTGGCGGCAAAGCGGCCCCTGCCCACATCCGGTTTCTGCTCGAAACTGAAGGGGGCGAATTCAGTCTTGAATCTGATCTTGCCATGGGCGTCGTAATCGATCTGCTCCAGGATATCCGCTGACGCGGTGGACGGGGCGACATAGGGCTTAGCGGCCAGCAGTCTGGCCCGTGCCACAAGGGCCTCAAAGCTGAAAGCCTGTGCCGGACCAAGCTCCAGAACGGGTGTTTGTGCAGATGCGGGTGCGATGCCCGCAAATGCCCCGACAGCAGCCGCAGCGATGATCTGTCGGCGGTCCAGTTCAAACGGGGCAAGAGTGGGTTTTGGCAAATCACACATGGAAAGAATCCGATGAAGACAGAATGTATGCCGGATATAGGGAGCAACATGAACAAAGTCGATCTCATCCACCATTTGTTCCTAACTGACGACACGCCCTAAACTGTCAGCTGCCGGGCATGTCCCAACGCCATTCAATGTGGAAACAACACCCTACAGCAGCCTGCCAAACCGTCATTCGGCGGCACTGTGTGAACGTTGCTTGCATCCGCTCCCGGTCGTGATTGGCAACCCCCACTGAACGGCAAAACGTCAATTCTGGGAACGTGGCGGGTTCTCCGTTGGCTGGATTTCCACGGCTTACACCTATCGCGGGCGTGCTATGATTGCGCCGCCCACAATCAGCAGGCAGGCAAGACCAAGCGTCCAATGGGCGCTGGCAAGTCCGGCCCATACAAGCAGCAAGGTGGAAAGGACTGGCGCGGCATAGCTGGCCGTGCCCAGCAAGCGGATATCGCCATGCTTGACGCCGTAATCCCAGAGAAAGAAAGCCGCTCCAACCGGGCCGAGACCAAGCCCGATGATGGAGAGCCACTGGACCCATGTTTGTGGCCAGACAGTGGTTTCAGATACGATATGGAAAATGCCAGACAGAAGCGCCGTTGCCAGACAAAATCCGGTGACGGCCTGTGTTGGAACAGCCTTCTGTGTGCGTGACAATACCGAGTAGCTTGACCAGATGAAAGCACAACCCAATGCGGCGAGATATCCCGTCCAGTGTGCCGCATCAAAACCCACACCACCCTTGCCAAATCCAAGCACCAGAACACCCAGAAAACCAAACAGTGCCGCCACGGTATGGCGCAGCGCCAGCCTCTCACCAGGCAGCAGGGCTGTCATCAGGACGATCAGCAACGGCCAGAGATAGGCAATCAGTCCTGCTTCCGCAGGGGGAGCCAGTTTGAGGGCCGCGAAGTACAGGGCATGGTAGCCAAACAGGCCATAAAGGCCAATGGCCCAGGCTATCGGCGGTTGGCGCAGAACGGCAAAACCGCAGCCCGTTTTCAGAATGACACCCATGCCGACGACGCTGGCAACAGCGAATGTCATTGCTGACAGCTGGAACGGTGGAACGGTTCCCGTACCTGTTGTCAGGAGAGCCAGTACAGCCCACAGCCCAATGGCCAGCAAACCGAGGAGTGTCGCATTGTTGTGAGGCATTGTTTGCATGACGCCCTGACCATGGCGGCAAAAGAGCCGTTGTTAAATCCACAAAAGGTGCAGTGCCGCGGTTAAAATAACCCCATCAGAGCAGGAAACGCGCTTTTATCTGTTGTTTCAGTTTGTCACGCACAGCCCGGTAAGCGGCAAGCCGGGTCTCCCTTGAGCCACCAGAATCATGTGTGGGATCATCCGTTGGCCAGTATTCAACCGCTACAGAGCTGTGGCGTGTCATGGCTTTTGCCTTGTCCAGCGCTTCGGGTGAGAGTGCCACGATCAGGTCGAATTCATCAACGGCAATATCATCAAATCCCTGGGTGTTGTGGTCCCGGATATCGATTCCGATCTCGGCCATGGCAGCCACAGCGAAAGTATCAAGCGTTGCCGTGGAAAGACCGGCGGAATCAACATAGATTTTTTGTCCCAGGATGGCCCGGGCCAAGCCCTCGGCCATGGGTGAGCGCACGGCGTTCAGGGAACAGGCAAAAAGAATTGAGTGAGGTTTTAAAGGTGAAGTCATGTCTCTCGCTTCACGTTTCTCTGCCGGTCCATGACAAGGCCGCGAGCAAGGTAAACAGGCGACGGGCGGTCTGGAAATCAATCGTCACCTTGTCCTTGAGGCGCTCCATGACGATGTCAGCTGCCTCGTTGTGAAGACCGCGTCTCCCCATGTCGATTGCCTCGATCTGCACCGATGAGGCGGTGCGAATGGCATCATAGTAGCTCTCACAGATGAGGAAGTAGTCCTTGATAACGCGCCTGAAAGGCGACATCGACAGGCCATGCGTGATGACATGCTCGCCGTTTTCCTTGCGGATTTCGAAAACCAGTCTGGCATTGACCATGCCGATATGCAGCGAGAACGGCCCCTCGCGACCATCGGGCAGGGAAAAGCTGTTCTCCTCGACCAGATCATAGATAGCGGTCAGTCGCTCATGTTCCTGATCAGGCGTGCCGCGCTCGATCGACTGGCTGTCGAGCACAATGGCCACAAGACGATTGGCAGGTTTTTCGCTCCCCTCCATCATGACATGCTCACCGTTGCGCCTACCGGTTCGCCGGGAGATTGAGCCTGATTGCGACAGACCGCGCATGGGCTGAGAGACCTTCAGCCTCACCCAGTGCAATGGCCGCAGGCCCCAGAGCGCGCAGCTGCTCGGGTCCGCATTTGAGGATTGATGTCCGTTTCATGAAATCCAGCACTCCCAGACCTGAAGCGTAGCGGGCACTGCGGGCTGTCGGCAAGACATGGTTTGAGCCACCCACATAATCTCCGATGGCTTCAGGTGTATGCCCACCCATGAAAATGGCCCCTGCGTTGCGAATCCGTGCCGACAAATCATCAGCATCCGATGCGATGATTTCAAGATGCTCGGGAGCCAGACGGTCAACCAGAGGAATGGCTTCCTGCAAGGTAGGGACATGGATGACAGCGCCAAAGTCACGCCACGAAGCCTGCGCGATATCCCTTCTTGGCAATGTCGCAAGCTGCGCCTCGACAGCGCGCATGACATCCCTGGCGAGACCATGCGAACTGGTGATGAGGATGGACTGGGCCGCAGCGTCATGCTCGGCCTGGGCCAGCAGATCCGCCGCAATCCAGTCAGGGTTCGCTGTATCATCGGCCAGCACAACCACCTCGGAGGGGCCCGCAATCATGTCAATGCCAACCTGTCCGAAGACCTGCCGCTTGGCGGCGGCGACATAGGCATTGCCGGGCCCGACGATCTTGACCACGGGGGCCAGTGTTCTGGTGCCGTAGGCGAGGGCAGCAATCGCCTGTGCCCCACCGATCCGGTAGATTTCATCGACACCCGCTATTTCAGCGGCGGCAAGGACAAGCGGATTGATGATGCCTTTGGGTGCAGGCACGACCATGACAATGCGCGGCACGCCGGCAACTTTGGCCGGAACGGCGTTCATCAATACGGATGAAGGGTAGCTGGCGCTGCCACCGGGAACATAAAGCCCGACTGACTCAACCGCTGTCCAGCGCCAGCCGAGTTCCACACCCAGTGCATCCGTGAAGGACTTGTCGGCAGGACGCTGATGGGCATGATAAGCCTCTATCCGCGCCTTGGCGAAACGCAATGCTTCCACGGCATGCGGCTCGCTTTGCTGTAATGCCGCCTCGCGCTCTGAACCTGTAACAAGCATACCCGTGGCTTGCAGATCGATGGCGTCATACTTGCGCGACAGATCGATCACGGCCTCGTCACCGCGCGCCCTCACATCGGCAATGATCGCGTGAACCACTGCCGAAACCTCGTCGGAGACTTCGCGCTTCTGGGCCAGCAGACCGCGAAATCCGGCTTCAAAATCCTTGTCGGCTGCGTTTAATTCCAGTGTCATGGCTTGTCCTGTCTGCTGGATGCGATACATTCACAAGAGCGGGCATTCAATCTGCTTTGCGTACAAGCGGACATCTTTGTGCCTTCAAAAGGCGATAGCGACTGTTTGGAAGGGAGAAACCACGATGAAGCGCTTCTCATTGGCCATTCTGGGTCTTGTATCCGCCATGGTGCCAGCTGCAGCACAATACTATGACTATCCACCGCAGAGGCGTAATTCCTATGATCCCGCGCCAAGATATTCCTATGAGCCACCTCCACGACAATACTACCGGCAGGACCGCTATGGCTGGGACGACCAGCCCCGGTATCGTCCGCAGGTAATTGGCAATGTCTGCTATACCTCGCGTGGTTCATGCCAGACACGACCCGCGCCCGAGCAATCTTCTTGCGCCTGCAATATCCCGGGGTTTGGCCTGAAGCGCGGCGGGGTTATCGCTGGGGGGCAGTGGTAACGGCGTTTGAAGGACCTCTTTTCAGTCTGATATCCGTTCGACATTGGCACCGCAGCGCTGGAGCTTTTTCTCCAGCGCCTCAAAGCCACGATCCAGATGATAGACACGGTGAACCGTGGTTTCGCCTTCAGCCGCGAGTGCTGCAATCACCATCGCCACGGAGGCACGCAGATCAGTTGCCATAACAGGAGCGCCTGTCAGGTGCTTCACGCCCTCAACAATGGCCATATCACCATCCAGCCGGATTTTTGCCCCCAATCGGGCCAGTTCCTGCACGTGCATGAAGCGATTTTCGAATATCGTTTCGCGAATATGTGACACGCCTTCCGCCCGGCACATCAAAGCCATGAACTGTGCTTGAAGATCAGTCGGAAAACCGGGGAAAGGCTCGGTCGTGACATCGACAGGGCTGAGTGCCGCACCGTTACGATACACGCGCACACCGTTGGATTTTTGCTCGATGGTCACGCCGGTTTTGGCAAGGGTATCGAATGCAGTCTTAAGCAGATCCACACGGGTATTTTCCAGCAGGACGTCGCCACCCGTCATGGCAACGGCCATGGCATAGGTGCCAGTTTCAATCCGGTCCGGCAGCACCGAATGACGGGCGCCATGCAGTCGGTTCACACCCTTTATCTCAATGACGGAAGTACCTGCCCCATTGATCCTTGCGCCCATCTTGTTCAGAAGATCGGCAAGATCAATGACCTCGGGTTCACGCGCCGCATTGTGGATGACTGTGGTGCCGCTGGCCAGTACAGCGGCCATCAATGCGGTATGGGTGGCACCAACACTAACCTTGGGAAAGAAGATTTCAGCGCCCTTCAGGCCCTTTCGGGCATCGGCAAGCACATAGCCATTCTCAATTTCGATCCTGACACCCAGTCGCTCAAGCGCCTGTAGATAAAAATCGACGGGTCGCGTTCCTATGGCACAGCCGCCGGGTAAAGACACTTTCGCCTGCCCCATTCGGCCCAGGAGAGGACCTATAACCCAGAAACTGGCACGCATGCGTGAGACCAGTTCGTATGGTGCTGTCGTATCGACAATCTGGCGCGCAGACAGGTCAATGGTCTGACCTGTTTCGCTGCTTTGTCCTGCCAGTTTGCCGGAAATCTTGTGATCAACACCATGGTTGCTGAGGATGCGCAGCAGCTGATTGACATCGGATAGGCGCGGTACATTGTCCAGCGTCACGGTTCCATCGGTCAGCAGCGCGGCAGTCATGAGAGGCAGGGCGGCATTCTTGGCACCTGAAATCTGGATGGTGCCGTTGAGTTGCCCGCCACCCTTTATGCTGATCCGGTCCATACGTTTTTGTCTTTCGTTCTGATTATGCGCAAAGCGTTGTTATAATGACAACGCTACGTTGCTATTATTTTACCGGCCGCAGTGTTCAAGCGAGGCCGGTACAGTCTCATCCGAATCAGCCTGTCCCTGTTGACGCTGCCGCTCCTGATCCTTGCGTTTCCCCAGATTCTCACGAAGCGCGAGAGCCAATCGCCTTTCTCTGGCAATTTTACGGGGGTCTGGTTTCGCCGCTTGCGGCAAAGCGTTTTTCATGATGCCGATTTAGTCACAGCTGACCTTGCGCGCAAGTCATCCCTGCAATGCTTAATGCCATGCCGTTGCGGCAGGGTGTGAATTTGCCCGCAAACCCCAGAAATGCTTATTATTTTTGAGGGGTTATTGCATGACAGATATGACGGTTCAAAAACGCAGCCTGGCATGGTTGGCCGACAAGCTGCGGGAGTCTGACACAAAAACAGACTTCCAGCGCAGTATTCGCGATATCTGCCGTGCGATAGGGGCCAAGCATGGCAGTTTCCTGATGCGCCATGTTCCCGGTGTCGTGGGGGATGACCCATTCGTCGCTGACACCTACGGCGAGACCTGGACGCAGCATGCGGCTGAACACAAGTATGAGTGCGTGGACCCCACACGGTCCTTGAGCGAGATTTCCATTCAACCTGTCGATTGGGCTGATTTGCCCAAAGGGCGGACCCGCTTGCGCAAGTTCTTCCGGGACTTCACTGATTTCCAGCTTGGGCGTCAGGCAATGACTGCAAGTTTCCGGGGCCCTGCGGGGGATCGCTCCCTTCTGACACTGACCAGTGATGCGACTGACAAACGCTGGATGACCACCAAGAATGATCTTCTGATGGCCATCAGCATCCTGCATCCGGCCATTCATCGGGCTGTGCTGAAAACACGTTTCAACTTTGAGAATGTCATTGCCATCCGTTTGACCCCCCGTGAAAAGGAATGTCTCGTCTGGGCAGCCCATGGACATACCAGCAAGCAGATCGGTGAAAACCTGGGTCTTACACCCGCAACAGTGAATTTCTTCATTGATGCCGCTGTTGCCAAACTGTCTGCTTCCAACCGTGCGCATGCCTCAGCCAAGGCGGTCGCACTTGGAATGATTGCCCCGCCACGGTGAGCATTATACTGGGTGACAAGGCCCCTGAAGCTGCACCCACCGCGCGGGATGGCGCCTCAACCATTCAAAAGATTCTGGGTAGCAGCCTGATTCTGATGGTTCTTGTTGTGTCTCTGGCAATGCCGGTCAACCTGACAACCCTGATCTCGGTGATGCTGACGCCGTTGTTTCTTGTGGTCATTGCCGTTCAGCTCAGCGCCTTGTTTGAGAGGCCGGTATCCTATCCGCAGAACACGGACAGTCTGGATCTTGAGCAACAGTGGCCGACCTACAGCATTCTTGTCCCCCTCTACAATGAAGCCACTGTGGTGGATCAGTTGCTGGCAGCCATAAAGGCACTCGACTATCCAGCCAGCAGCATGGATGTAATCATTCTGCTGGAGCCTGACGATGTACTGACACCTCGGGCGCTGTCCCTGCACCGTCTGCCGGAATGGATGAGGGTTGTCGTGTTGCCCGCCGGCCCACTGCGTACTAAACCTCGCGCCCTCAACCACGGACTCAGGCTGGCGCATGGCCACTACATCACGGTTTATGATGCAGAGGATATTCCTGACGTCGATCAGCTCAAGCGCGCGGTCATCGCGTTCGAGGAGCTAAGCCCTGATACTGTCTGCCTGCAGGCACGGCTGGCCATCGACAATGCCCCAGACAGCTGGTTTGCGCTGATGATGTGCATCGAATACGCCGCCTTGTTTGATGTTCACAAGCGCGGCCTGATGGTGCAGAGGGTGCCGGTCATGCTTGGCGGAACATCCAATCATTTCAGACGCCCGCGACTGCTGGAACTTGCCGGCTGGGACAGCTGGAACGTGACGGAAGATGCCGATCTGGGCATCAGGATTGCCCGTTGTGGCTGGCTTGTGGCTGATCTTGATTCCACCACGCTGGAGGAAGCGCCATTGTCCTTCAAAGCCTGGCTCGGGCAACGCAAACGCTGGCTGAAAGGTTGGGCCCAGACGGCCATATGTCATGGACGGCAACCAGGGCAGGCGCTGGTTGAAATGGGTCTCACCAACTGGATCGTCGCCACGGTGCAGCTCGTCGGGGTGTTGGCCGGTGCCTTATGCTTCCCGGTATTCATTGTCTATCTTGCAACTAACCTGTGGAGCGGCGCATTGCTGGTAGCTGAAACATGGGGGCAGCTTGCCATCAACAGCCTTGCCCTCTCCGTGCTGGCACTTGGGATGGTAACGATGATCCTTCCCGCAGTGATAGGCCTGCGTCGTCGACATTTATGGCATCTGATACCATGGCTGCTGACTTTGCCGATCTATGTGTTTTTGATCTCACTTGCTGCGTGGCTGGCCATGTGGGAACTGGCACGAACGCCGTTTCACTGGGAAAAAACAGAGCATGGCATCGGGCGGCGCAGACCGCAGGCTTTCAAGCGAAGACCCGTTGTCAGAAGCATGCCATGAATGCACTCATCATGCTTGCCGCAAAGACCGCGTCGCCGAAACGCCACCACAAAAGACCGGCCAGAACCATGCCAATCGAGACGATGAGAACAACAGCTGTGGTGCGAACACCTGCATATTGCACGGTCTCAACTTGTTCCTGATCCAGTATTGCATCCGACATGGCTTGTCGTAGCGTATAAGAGCCATCAAGTCACGCCAACTCGCTCCTGACCTTGCAGAGCCATGGATAAAAAGCCCTTCATGCTGCCCTTTCTCGTTTCTATCCTTGTTCTGATCGGATTTCTTGCACTCTGGAGCCAGATAGAGGTCGCCCGCATTTCGCTGAAATACCCGCCCAAGGGTATCTTTGTGCCAGTGTCAGGCGGGCGCATTCACCTGCGTGACATTGGCCCGCGAGATGCTCCACCAGAGCGGACGCTCGTTTTTATCCATGGTGCTTCCAGCAATCATCTGGCGCTGACCATGCCATTGGGGCATCGTCTTGAGAAGGAATTCCGCATTATCGCCATTGACAGGCCCGGACACGGGCACAGCGACCGGCCGGGTGGCCGGGATGATGCTTCGCCGACAAAACAGGCGCATATCCTCAATGAGGTCATGATGGTGCTTGGCATCGAAAAAGCCATTATCGTGGCGCACTCACTGGCGGGGGCGGTCGCTACCAGCTTTGCAATGGATTTTCCCACGCGGGTATCGGGTCTGGTGCTCCTTGGCCCTGCCACACATCCATGGCCGGGCGGCATCGCCTGGTATTATTATCCGGCAAGTCGCCCTGTCGTTGGACCATTGTTTTCGCACCTCCTGCCTGTACCGGGGGCTGTATTGTCCATGGAGAAAGCCATTGAGGGTGTGTTCTTTCCGCAAAAACCCCCTCCTGCCTATATCGAGGAGACGGCCCTCAGGCTTACATTGAGGCCAAAGTCCTTTCAGGCTAACGCAGAGGATGTTTCAGCCCTGCTGAACCATGTGCGACAACGGGCCGGCCGTTACAGCGAAATCAAGGTGCCGATTGTTGTCATCACGGGTGACAAGGACCTCACGGTGTCTCCGGTGATCCATACCGCACAGTTCGGCAAAGAGTTGCCTGCCGCAAAAATTATTCTCCTCAAGGATGTTGGCCATGTGCCGCATGAGAGCGACCCCGAGCGTGTCGTGGCGGAGATCACGGCTTTGTCTGACCGGATTCGTTTCCTGCGGGAGTGACTTGCGCTCGCATTCGATCACGGGGGGTCACAAGCCCGTGTTGGCGGCATTTTAGAGATGCTTTCTCGCCAAAGAGTGGTCAGGGTCCCATTGCTTCTGCTGCCCATACTGCAGTTTGCGGCGGGTTCACTGGAATGGGAGCGTCTCTTTTGTCCTTGCAAGACACCTACGGCAACAGTCTCAGCACACAGAGTTCAGCACTCTGCAGGCATTGGGACACGATGGTTGATCATGTTCTGGCACATGGCGCACAGGCTGCGCCGGCATTGGCGCAGGTGCTTGTTGCGGACCCCGGATTTGCGCTGGGTCACGCCGTGAAAGGGCTGATGCTGATGGGCCTTGCCCGGAAGGAATGTGCGGTTGATGCCGCTGTTTCATTGCTCAAAGCCCGCAATTCAGCCCGCCAGAGAGCTGTTACCGTACGGGAACGGATCTATATCGATGCGCTGGCCCATTGGCTTGAAGGGCAGCCGCAAAAAGCGGCCGATGTACTGGAGTCAATCCTTCACAAATATCCGAGGGATGCGCTTGCTTTCAAGTTTGCCCATGGCATCCGTTTTATTCTGGGCGACCGTAAAGCCATGCTGGCGGCTGCCCAGCGCCATGAAGCGGGTTTTGCAGATACGCCAGCCCATGGCTATGTGATGGGCTGCCTCGCATTCGCGCAGGAAGAAAACCATCAGTTTCAATTGGCGGAATTGACAGGCCGAAAGGCCATTTCTCTGCAGCCCAGGGACGCCTGGGGTCGCCACGCCGTAGCCCATGTCATGGAGATGACGGGGCGAATGCAGGAGGGCTCACGCTGGCTGCGCGAAAGCACTGAAAGCTGGCAACACTGCAACAACTTTTCCTACCACATCTACTGGCACCTTGCCCTGTTTGATCTGGAACTGGGGCGTGTATCGGATGTTCTGGCGCTCTATGACAGCGAGATCAGGGCTAACAGAACCGATGATTATCGCGATCTGGCCAATGGGGCTTCGCTGCTTGCACGGCTGGAATTTGAGGGAATCGATGTTGGCAACCGCTGGGATGAGCTGGCAGAAATCGCCAGTCACCGCGCCCGTGATCGCCGTCTTGTCTTTGCTGATCTGCACTACCTTATGGCCCTGCTTGGCGCGGGTGAAACTGCTGCGGGTGAGGCTCTTGTCCAGAACCTTAGATCTGATTCCAGATGTGCGGCAACGCATGATGGACGGATTGCTGCCAGTGTTGGCGAGGCTGTGGCCGAGGGTATGCTTGCTTTCCACAATGAGGATTATCAAAAGTCCGCCAGGCTGATGGATCGGGCCTTGCCGCAACTGAGAGATATCGGCGGCAGTGATGCCCAGCGCGATGTGTTTGAACAGATCGCCATTGAAAGCCATGTCCGCAGCGGTGATGTGCAGGAGGCGTCCCGGTTGCTGGAAGCGCGTCTGCGCAGGCGCAGGGGGCAAAATACGTTTGCCAGCAAACGGCTGGCAACGCTGGCGGAGCGTTCCTCCAGTCGTCGCGTGGGATCAGTCGAAGCGCAGTTCAGCGCCATGGCCATGATGGCGACAGCCGTTGCCAATGCACATTGACTGATCCAGCCATTCACACAGAAGTGCATACAATGCCTGCAACCCCCTCCCATACTGGCCTGACAGGCGCCGATCTCATCGGGCGGGCCTTGGCGCAGGCCGGGTGTCGTTATGCTTTCGGCATCCCCGGCGGCGAAGTGCTGGCCCTGATTGCCGGGCTGGAAGCGGCAGGAGTGACCGTAGGTCTGGCAAGACACGAGAATGCTGCCGGTTTCATGGCAGAGGGCACATGGCACGCGACAGGTGCTCCGGCGGTGCTTTTTTCAACGCTGGGACCCGGTGTCGCCAACGCGGTCAATGTTGTGGCTAATGCCCAGCAGGACCGGGTGCCACTGATCTTCCTGACCGGGTGCGTGGATGAAAAAGACGTGGAGACATTCACGCATCAGGTATTCGACCATCAGGCCGTGTTGCGTCCGCTGGTCAAAGCCAGTTTTCGCGCCACAACGGGAGCGCTTGGCCCGATGCTGGAGAAAGCGCTAGCCATAGCCTTGTCCGGCCAACCGGGGCCGGTGCATATCGATGTGCCCATTGGGGTCGCCGAGGCCACAGTTTCTGAACCCGGTGCAAAACCTCAGCCTGCCATAGCCAACAGCCATTGGTTCCATGGTGATCTGGCAGCCGCAAGGACGCTGCTGCAACAGGCAGAACGCCCGCTCGTGATCGCAGGTGTTGACGCCGTGAATGACCATGCCGGACCGGCGATCAGGGATTTCTGCCGAGCCTCAGGGGCTGCCCTCATCACCACCTACAAGGGCAAGGGCCTTATGGACGAGACTGACTCTCATGTCGTGGGTGGAGCCGGTCTTTCTCCTAAAGCTGACAGGATCATCATGCCGCTCATCGAACAGGCTGATCTGATCATTCTGGCAGGCTATGATCCCATCGAAATGCGGATCGGCTGGCGCAATCCATGGCCGGACTCCAAGGCTGTGATCGACATCACGCCGGTGCTGCGCACACATGGCATGCATCATGTTTCGATGACATTGCTGGGCTCTGTTTCAGGGGCCCTATCGCAGTTGGCGAAGCATGTGGCCCCGCACGCGACATGGCCAGACCAGCACCCCTCTGATGCCAGAACACTGTTGAAGGCCGCATTCAGTGCAAAAGCCGACATCTGGGGACCTGCTGCTGTATTCGAGACAATACGGACTTTTACTCCACCTGACACGGTGATCACGGCGGATTCTGGCGCGCATCGCATTTTGCTGAGCCAGATGTGGACCTGTCATGCACCCCGCACGATGCTGCAATCCACCGGGCTATGCACCATGGCCTGTGCCGTGCCACTGGCCATGGGCTACAAGCATGCACTGCCTAAGGTGCCGGTTGTTGCCGTGGTCGGCGATGGCGGACTGGAAATGGGGCTTGGTGAACTGGCCACGCTGCGTGACATGCGCCTGCCTCTGGTCATCATCGTTCTGGTGGATGCGAGCCTTGCTCTTATTGCCATGAAGCAAAGTGCCACAGGGCGCGCGCCACTGGCGGTTGATCTGGGTCGCACAGATTTTGCGGCCGTGGCCACGGCCATGGGCGGACAGGGTGTCACGGTGCATGACAGGATTACCCTGGAGCAGGAGATTGGCAAAGCGCTGAACAGCGAAACCTTCACTGTTATAGCGTGTGCCATAGACGCCGCAGAGTACAAGGGTCGCTTTTAAGGGCGCAGGTGTCCCGGATTGCTTCTGTTGTCACAAGATATCACTCACCATGACAATTCAGTTTGGGGCACGGAAAGGAGCCTAGCGTATGCAAGGTTCAGGTCCCGCGCAGCTGTTCCTTTTCGACCCATGCCAGCGTGCGGTCCAGCGCCCGCGTGATGCGGTCAAACAGTTCATCAACCTCGTGCGCCTTGATGATCAGGGTAGGGCAGATGGCGATGGTGTCGCCAATCGCACGCACGATAACGCCCTCGGCTTGGCCAAATGTGACGCATCTAGGCGCAACCGCCTGCTTGGGACTGAATGAGCGCCTTGTCGCCTTGTCGGCAACAATCTCAAGCCCGCCAACAAGGCCGACGCCGCGCGCCTCACCGATCAGGGGGTGATCCGCCAGCGCCTTCAGGCGTCTTTGAAACTGCGGTACAAGGCTTTGCACATGGCCAACGATATTGTCCCGCTCGTAGATTTCCAGGGTCTTGACCGCGACAGCGGAAGCGACAGGATGGCCGGAATAGGTGAAGCCATGGCCGAACACGCCGATCTTGCGGCTTTCGTCGATCATCGCCTGATACATATGCTCAGGCACCAGAACCGCTGACAGCGGCTGATAGGCGGAGGTTATGGCCTTGGCCAGACTCATCGTATCAGGCTTCATGCCCATAACGGGCGAACCGAACATCTGGCCCAGACGTCCAAAGCCACAGATGACCTCGTCCGAGATCAGCAGGACATCATACTTCGTGAGAATCGTCTGGATCTTCTCGAAGTAGGTTGCGGGCGGCACAATGACACCACCGGCACCCATCACAGGTTCCGCAATGAAAGCGGCAACCGTATCGGGGCCCTCTTCCAGAATCATTTCCTCAAGTTCCGCCGCCATCCGGCTTGCGAAGTCTTCCTCGCTCTCGCCCGCCAGTCCAAAGCGATAGTGATGGGGGCAAGAGGTATGGAGAATGCCTGCAATCGGCAGGTCAAAATCGATATGGTTGTTGGGCAGGCCGGTCAGCGAAGCCGAGGCGATGGTAACGCCGTGATAGCCCTTGAGGCGGCTGATGATTTTCTTCTTTTTGGGCCGTCCCAGCGCGTTGTTATAATACCAGACCAATTTTATCTGCGTGTCATTGGCATCTGATCCCGAACAGCCGAAAAACACCTTCGACACTTCAATGGGGGCCATTTCCTTGAGTTTTTCCGCAAGCTCGATCGCTGGATCGTGACTGCGTCCGGAGAAGAGATGCGTGAAGGACAATTTACGCATCTGGCTGGCGGCGGCTTCCACCAGCTCCTCGTTGCCATAGCCCAAGGAAGCGCACCACAGGCCCGCCATGCCCTCGATATAGGGCTTGCCGTCAACATCATGCACATAGATTCCCTTGGCCTGTTCCAGAACCAGAGGGCCGACGGTGCGGTGCGTATCAAGATTGGTGTAGGGGTGGAGCAGAGTTTCGACATCACGCGTCTGGAGATTGGTCAGCATGGGGCCACCCTGTACAAGTTGATCAGACTTGCAGGCTAGCGTGATGTCGCGATATCTGGAAGAGAGATAATCACATCGCCACCATCATAAAGGTTTATGCCTCATGTCCCTTCACGCTGCTTGCGTACCCGTTTTCGCACAGATCCTCCGGGCTCTGGAAACTGTTCTCAAGACAGCCGAAGCCCATGCGGAAGCCAGGAAGATCGCACCGGAGGTGATGCTGGGTTTGCGGCTTTCGCCTGATATGTTCGCCTTGTCGCGTCAGGTGCAGGTATCCTGCGATTTTGCCAAGAATACCTCAGGACGGCTGGCCGGAGTGGATCTGCCCAAGTTTCCCGATGAGGAGAAAACCTTTGGCGAGCTTCACGAGCGTATCGGCAAGACACTGGCTTTCATCGAAGGCTTGCCAGTTGCCGCTTTTGAGGGGGCAGAGGCTCGCGCCGTACAGTTCCCCATCGCGGGAAAACCCTACGCCATGGACGGGGGAGATTATCTCAATGCTTTCGCTCTGCCGAATTTCTATTTCCATACAGCGGCGGTTTACATGATCCTGCGCGCCAACGGCGTAGCCCTTGGCAAGCGCGATTATCTGGGAACCGTGGCTGGCATGCGGGCAGCTGGATAAGACTTACCTGCTGGTTCCGGTCTTGTTGCCATCCCCTTTCTTTCCCTCGGCTTTTTTGCCCTCGGCAATGCGTGTGAGGTCACCCATCAGGCGGCGTGTCTCCCGCAGGCGTCGCGAGGGGGTTTCGTAGTCACCGATGAACACCACGCGCATGTCTGGCCGCACCTTTGCGAAGCTGCCACGCTCGGTGACATAGCGCACCAGACCGTCGGGATTGGCAAAGGCATTGTCGCGGAAGGTAACGACGATGCCCTTGGGGCCCGCCTCCACTTTTGCGATATTGGCCCTGCGGCACAACGTCTTGATGGCCACGATGCTCATCAACTGTTCGACCTCAGGCGGCAATGAACCGAAGCGGTCAATCATTTCGGCTGCGAAACTTTCAATATCCTGCTCGGTTTCGAGTGTTGACAGGCGACGGTAAAGTGCCATGCGCAGATCAAGGTCCGTCACATAGCTTTCAGGAATCAGCACAGGCGTTCCCGTGACAATGGTGGGTGACCATTGCTCTTCGACCTCGTCCTCAATGCCGGCTTTCAGGTTGGCGACAGCCTCTTCCAGCATCTGCTGATAAAGCTCGTAGCCCACTTCCTTGATATGACCGGATTGCTCGTCGCCCAGCAGGTTTCCGGCCCCCCTGATATCAAGGTCATGGGATGCGAGCTGAAATCCTGCGCCCAGACTATCAAGGGATTGCAGGACTTTCAGGCGCTTCTCGGCCTGGGGTGTGGGCGGTTTGTTGGCGGGCAGGGTAAACAGCGCGTAGGCACGGGTCTTGGAGCGCCCGACACGTCCACGCAGCTGATAAAGCTGACCAAGACCGAACATATCAGCCCGGTGAATGATCAATGTATTGGCCGAGGGTATATCGAGACCGGATTCGACGATGGTGGTCGAGAGCAGCACGTCGAACTTGCCATCGTAAAAATTGCCCATCACCTCCTCGAGCTCGGTCGGTGCCATCTGGCCATGGCCGACTGCGTATTTGATCTCGGGAACCTGGCTGTCGAGGAAGGCGCGAATCTCGGCGAGGTCCTCGATACGGGGCACGACATAGAAGCTCTGTCCACCACGATAGCGCTCGCGCAAAAGAGCCTCGCGCACGATCATTGGGTCGAATGGCGCAATGAAGGTGCGCACGGCGAGGCGATCCACCGGCGGCGTGGCGATTATCGACAGCTCCCGCACGCCCGTGAGGGCCAGTTGCAACGTGCGCGGGATTGGCGTGGCGGAGAGGGTGAGCACGTGCACTTCGGCACGCAACTCCTTCAGGCGCTCCTTGTGGCCAACACCAAAATGCTGTTCCTCGTCGACGATCAGCAGGCCGAGATCGCGGAAACTGATCGCCTTGCCCAGGAGCGCATGGGTGCCAACCACAATATCGACCGTGCCATCGGTGATGCCTTTCTTGGTGGCGGCTAGCTCGGCACTGCCCACCATGCGGGAGGCCTGCGCCACATTGATCGGCAGGCCACGAAATCTGTCGGCAAAGGTCTTGTGATGCTGGCGCGCCAGCAAGGTTGTCGGCACGACGACTGCCACCTGCTTGCCGGACATGGCGGCCGCATAGGCGGCGCGCAAGGCAACCTCGGTCTTGCCAAAGCCGACGTCACCGCAAATCAGTCGGTCCATGGGGCGGCCAGACGCCATGTCGTCCATGACAGAGTCGATGGCGTTCTGTTGGTCGTCGGTTTCATCATAGGGGAACCGCGCCACGAACTCGCCGAAGGCATTATCGTTGGCGACGAACTTTGGCGCTTCACGCAGCAGGCGTGCTGCGGCGATCTTGATCAGTTGCTTGGCCATTTCAAGAATGCGCTTCTTGAGCTTCGCCTTGCGGGCCTGCCAGCCACCGCCACCCAGACGGTCCAGTTGGACTTCCGTGTCCTCGCCGCCGTATCGCGAGAGCAATTCGATGTTTTCGACCGGCAGGAACAGTTTGTCGCCATTGGCGTAGTGCAGTTCCAGACAATCATGCGGCGAGCCAAGCGCCGTCACGGTCTTCAGGCCAATAAACCGGCCAATGCCATGATCCACATGCACCACCACATCGTTGACCGACAGGGTCGATAGTTCCGAGATGAAGTCCTTGGCCCGTTTGGAGGGCGCACGACCCCGCACCATGCGTTCACCAAGGATGTCCTGCTCGGATACAATGGCGAGATCAGGCAATTCCACGCCTGATTCCAACGGAAGAATAATCAATCCAACCTCGTTGGACACAAGGGATCTTGCCAGTGCCAGTGAACCTACAGGCTTTGCGCCCAGCAGGCCGTGGTCTTCCATGACGCCTGCCAGACGATCCCGCGATCCGTCTGTCCAGGCCGCCAGCAGCACGCGCTTGCCGGTGGCTTGCAGAGCGCGGACGTGGGCGACGGCGGCATCAAAGACATTGACGGATTCGTCCGCCCGCTCAGCTGCAAAGATGCGACCCTTGCGCGCGCCCAATGCCACCACTTTCATGCTGCCCCCGGGTGGCGCGGCGTAAGGCGTTAGCGTAACCGTGGTTTCGTCAACGAGTGTCTTCTGCAATTCGTCGATGCTCCAGTAGAGCGTGTCAGGCGGCAGCGGCTTGTAAGGTGTGGAGCCAGAGGCCACCGCTTCAAGGCCGGTTTTGCGGTTGGTAAAATAATCTCCGGCCTGCGTGATGCGCTCTTTCGCGGCATCAACCGCCAGATGATCCAGAATAAGTGCTGCACCCGGCACGTAGTCAATGAGCGTGCTCATGCGGGGATGAAACAGCGGCGTCCAATGTTCCATGCCGGGAAAGCGCCGCCCTTCGCTGATCGCCTCGTAGAGCAGGTCGCCCTTGGTGGCCGCGCCGAAGGTTGCGACATAGCCCTGACGGAAGCGACGGATCGCCTCGCTGGTCATCTGGAACTCGCTCATGGGTATGAGTTCCAGCATCGCCAGAGGCCCCGTGGAGCGCTGTGTTTCAGGATCGAAGGAGCGGATGGATTCCAGAGTATCGCCGAAGAAATCCATGCGGATAGGCCCGACGAGTCCTGGCGCAAAGAGATCGATGATGCCACCGCGCACGGCATATTCGCCAGCGTCGCGCACCGTAGGCGTGCGCACAAAACCATTGTGCTCCAGCCATCGGGTGAGATCCTCCATATCAAGCGCATTGCCGGGCGCAGCGGCGAGCGCCTGCGCTGAAACCCAGCCGACAGGCGGCACGCGCTGCACAAGCGCATTCGCCGTGGTGATGACGAGGCGCGGCCTTTCGCCACCGCGTGACCTGACCAGGCGTGATAGCGTGGCCATGCGGCGCGCCAGCACACCTGCATTGGGAGAAGCGCGGTCATAGGGCTGGCAATCCCAGGCGGGAAAAGAGAAGACCTCAATTTCAGGCGCGAAGAATGATAGACCCTGCTCGATGGATGCAGCACGCACCGCATCACGCGTCACAAAAAGGCTGAGCGCCGGCCTGTCCGCGCCTGCCTTGTAAAGAGCGCGGGTTATTTCGGCAGCCGCAAGGGCTTCGGTGCCATCAGCGACTTCTGAGACGGTGAAGGACGCGCTTGACTGGAGAAGAAGAGGTGGAATCAACATCGATTTGATTTCTTTTTCTCTCCACTTGAGAGAAGGGATTGCTCAGACATGCACCGGTTTTTCATGGGAATGAAATGCCTTGAGTGCTTGAAAAACCGGGGTGTCATAATTCACCGGCGTCTCCTCGCGGTTGGTGATCCAAGCCAGAAGATCACGGTCCGGCGCTTCAATCAGCAACTCGAAGACATCGAGTTCGGCATCGCTCATGACATCCAGCCGCTCCTCGGCAAACCGCCCCATGATCAGGTCCATCTCCCGCATGCCGCGATGCCAGGCCCGAAACAGGATTTTCTTGCGGCGCGGATCAAGATCAACTGTTGAGCGGACAAGGCCAGACATGGAGCACCAATGGGAAATTGAAAAACGAAAAACAGCTGCAGACAGGATTTTCAGGCCCCGGCTACAGCTTCGGATCGGTATTAGACTGTTACGAACGGGAAGTCAGCCCGGATTTGCACCTTGCGCGCCCTTAGGCTGTCTCGGCGCGTAATCGGCTTCCGCGCAGGAAGCCTGAGGCCTCAAGGCTTGGATAAGCCACGGATGTGACATGCGCATTGATGCGTTTCAGGTCCCGCAGGATATCGAGGTGCAGGGCGCTGGTTTCGATGGAGGCCAATGTGCCTTCGCGCAGACGCAAAAGATGACTTTCCATTGCTTCGCGCTCGGCAATGCGAATACGGTCCTTCTCCGCCACCAGTTCGCGTGCCATTGCCATGTCACCTGTCATGAACACGGTTATGGCAAGGCGCATCTGTTCGACAACGCGGGTATGAAACGACTGGATATCGGCCCAGCCAGCGGGTGAAAACTCAACATTCAACCGCTGTTTCTTGGCAGCCAGTTCCAGCAGGCTCTTGTCGATGATATCGCCGACATGCTCCAGATTGGTCGTGAAGAGGATAAGGTCGAAGGCCTTGCGGCTATCGGCCTCGGACAAGGGTTGGCGTGTCAGGCGTGTCAGATAGAGCTTCACTTCGTCTTGAAGACGGTCCACTTCGTTGTCGCGCTGCTTGATGGATTGCCTGCGGGCCTCGCTGTCACCTGAGAACGCCAGGATCGTCTCGCGCAGCATCACCTCAACCTGGTCTGCCATGCGCATGACCTCCCGGCTGGCGGCAGCCAGCGCCACCTGCGGTCGATCCAGCAGTGCCTCGTCAAGGTGTGCGATGTGCTCCTTGCTCGCCTCTGGCGGATCGGGAAAGGCTTGTTCCAGTGCCCGCCCCGCCATGCCGACGAAAGGCAGGAAAAGTGCGGCAACCGCAATGTTGAACAGGGTATGGAGATTGGCGAGTTGCCGTGCGGCATCAGACGCCAGAAGCAGCGACAGATCGACAATCCATGGCAGGATCAGGAGCGCCAGAAAAGCCCCGGCGGTACGGAATGCCAGATTGCCGATCAAGATGCGCTTGGCCGCCATGGGTGCCTGAGACGAAAGACCAAGCGGAATCAGCGCCGACCCGATGTTGCAGCCCAGCACCAGCGCGATGGCTGGCGGCAAGCCAATGACACCGGAGCCTGCCAGCGACAGGATCAGCAGGATGGCCGCTACGCTGGAGTGCATGACCCATGCAATCAGCGCCCCCAGGAGAACACCCATGATCGGGTCACTGGCAAGCCGCTGCATCACGAGTTTCAGAAGGTCGCTCTGTTTGAGCGGATCAGCCGCTGCCTTGATCATGCCAAGCGCGATAACCATCAAGGCCAGGCCTATGAGTATGCGTCCAATCTGCTTGAGGACAGGCTTGTCTGCAAGCATGAACAGTCCAACACCGGCAATCAACAGCACAGGCACCATTTGCGCCAGATTGAATGCCAATGCCTGCACCACGAAGGTGGAGCCGATATCGGCTCCCAGCATGACCGCCAACGCCGGTGCAAGCGTAATCAGACCACGCTCTGCAAATCCCGCCACAATCAGTCCCGTTGCTGCGGAGCTTTGCACGGCGGTAGCGACAGCCGCACCCGTCAGGCAAGCCTTGATGCGGTTAGAGGTTGCACCAGCGATGGCATGGCGGAATTTCTCACCGAATGCGCGCAGGACGCCGGTTTTGACCATGCGGATCGACCAGATGAGCAGCGCTATGGCTCCCATAAGGTTGAGAAGGAATGTTTGACTGTCCAAGATTCGTCTCTCGCTTCCAAAGCTATAAGAATCCAGGCCTGCTTACGTGTCAAATCATTTTGTCGGCTCAATGAAAAACTGGAATATTTTAACAGTCAAGGCATTGTAAAACAGTGTTTTTATTTCTTTATGGATTTGAGCCAGAGTGCTAAATCCATGCGTTCCTGTCGTGTCATTTCCGTCAGGTTATTCGGCGGCATGGCGTGGGTCATGACGGAGTGCAGGCGAATGGCATCCGCCTGGAGCGCGATGCTGGCAGGTGTGTTGAGCATAACGCCCTTGGGTGCGATCTGGATGCCCTGCCATACGGGTTCAGGCGCGTGGCACATGGCGCAGCGGCTGGTGACGATGCTGGTGATATGCTCAGGCGGCAGGGACAGACCAGACGCCACGACGCGCTTTTCATCCCAGGCCTTCAGGCCAAGCTGTTCGCGGCCTCCCGGCGATGATGCCATCGCCACCCAGAACGCGGTCCATAGCGCAATGACGGCAACAAGCCATGTCCACCACGGTGATTTGGCATGGTCCATATGCCGGACATTGTAAAAATGCCGGATGATGGCTCCTGCAATGATGACAAGCGTCACGATCACCGGAATGACGGCATTGTTGGCGTAGGTAACCGGATAGTGGTTTGACAGCATCAGGAACACCACGGGCAAGGTGATGTAGTTGTTATGGGTGGAGCGCTGCTTGCCCATCTTGCCATATTTGGGATCCGGTGTGCGGCCCGCAATCAGATCTGCCACAACGATTGTCTGGTTGGGTATGATGTTGAAAAACACGTTGCCAGTCATGATTGTCGCCATCAACGCGCCGGTGTGGATCAGCGCACCGCGACCTGAAAATACCTGCGCAAAGACGTAGCTCATCAATATAACGAAGCCAAAACCGGCGAGTGCCAGCAGATTGTCATTCTTGCCCAGGGGAGATTTGCACAGGAGATCATAGACGATCCAGCCCCCTGCCAATCCGGCAAGGCCGATCAACGAGGCC
Organism: Hyphomicrobiales bacterium; assembly: GCA_031372765.1. GTDB lineage: Bacteria > Pseudomonadota > Alphaproteobacteria > Rhizobiales > Beijerinckiaceae > JADCCX01. The sequence continues at coordinate 6,776 of JANMLW010000123.1, read as the reverse complement.
TGCCAGGTGGACAGAACCATGACCGACGGATCAATCAGATAGAGATGCGCCTGGGCGTAATAGATCCAGACCAGCAGGAAGAAACCCGAAATCCAGGTCCAGTAGCTTTGCCATTTGTGCCAGGTCAGTTCGGCTGGCATGGCGGCCGGGGCCACAAACCATTTCTTCATCTCATAGAAACCGCCGCCATGCACTTGCCAGCTGTGTTTGCCCTGCGACGCGGGCATATCGGGCGTTGCCTTCAATGAGGCATCGAGATGCATGAAAAAGAACGAGGAACCGATCCAGGCAATGCCGGTGATGACATGCAGCCAGCGTATAAGCAGACTGCCCCACTCCATCAGATAGGCATCAAAAAACGGCATCGAATCCAGTCCCGGTCAGATCGCGGCACACCAAAAAGTGCCGTGAGAAGCAAATGGTCTCGCCTTCATTTGCCTTTATCCGGACGAGGGAAGCAAGCGCATGCTTTGCCGCAGAGTAGACAAAAACTCTCCCTGACGTCATCGGAAGGGAGAGCCGCGCCGGGATCAGACGACGTACTGGCCACCGTTGGCAGACAGTGTGGAACCGGTGATGAAGCCCGCATCATCGGATGCCAGAAACACCACGGCGCGGGCGATCTCTTCCGGCTGCCCCAGGCGACCGACGGGGATGAGCGGCAGGATCTTGGTCTTCAGCACTTCCTCGGGAACAGCCATGACCATTTCAGTGGCGATATAACCCGGGCAAATCGCATTGACGGTGATGCCCTTGGCGGCACTTTCCTGCGCCAATGCCTTGACGAAACCGATGTCACCCGCCTTCGCCGCGGAGTAGTTCACCTGCGCGAACTGGCCTTTCTGGCCATTGATGGAGGAAATGACGATAACGCGGCCAAAACTGCGGGCGCGCATGCCCTCAATCACCGGGCGGGTCATGTTGAACAGTGAATCGAGATTGGTGCCAAGCACCGCCCGCCACTGCTCCTTGGTCATCTTGTGAAAGAAGCCATCCTTGGTGATGCCCGCATTGTTGACAAGCACATCCACGGGGCCAACCTCCGCCTCGACCTTGGCCACCCCGGCGGCGCAGGCATCAAAATCCGAGACATCCCATTTGAACACGGCGATCCCGGTTTCTGCCTTGAATTTGGCCGCCGCCTCATCATTGCCTGCATAGCTTGCGGCAACCTTGTATCCCGCAGCAAGCAAAGCCTTTGAAATGGCGGCCCCGATTCCACGGGTGCCTCCTGTAACCAATGCAACACGTGCCATAAGCAGTCCTCCCAGAATTGATTTTTATAGCCCTGTTTTGTCTTGCCCTCTCCCTTGTGGGAGAAAGGATTTCGTTGGGTCAGCGCTCCACCGTCAGCGCAACGCCCATGCCGCCGCCGATGCACAGCGTCGCAAGACCCTTCTTGGAACCACGCTTCTGCATCTCGTACAGCAATGTCACCAGAATGCGCCCACCTGATGCGCCAATGGGATGGCCGATGGCAATCGCGCCGCCGTTGACGTTCACGATGGCCGGGTCCCAGCCCATATCCTTGTTGACGGCAAGGGCCTGTGCCGCGAAGGCCTCGTTGGCTTCGACCAGATCAAGATCCTTGACCTTCCAGCCAGCCTTCTCCAGCGCCTTGCGCGAGGCTGGAATCGGACCTGACCCCATGATTTCAGGCGCGACACCCGCTGTTGCCCAGGAGGCGATGCGGGCCAGTGGCGTAAGGCCGCGTTTTGCCGCTTCATCGGCTGTCATCAGCACCAGCGCCGCTGCCCCGTCATTCAGACCCGACGCATTGGCCGCTGTGACGCTGACGCCCCCTGGAAAGGCGGGCTTGAGTTTCTGCATTGCCTCGATGGTCGCACCATCGCGGATGTACTCATCGGTATCCACCACAACATCCCCTTTGCGCGTCGCTATGGTGTAAGCGATAATTTCGTCCTTGAACCTGCCAGCCTTGCGGGCCGCTTCCGCTTTGTTTTGGGATGCGACAGCAAAAATATCCTGCTGTTCACGGGAAATTTGCCACTTGGCTGCAACATTCTCGGCGGTGTTGCCCATGTGGTACCCATGGAAAGCATCCCACAGACCATCGCGGATCATGGTGTCGATGAACTTGACATCCCCCATCTTGGTGCCTGCCCGCATGTGCGCCGAGTGGGGCGAGAGCGACATCGACTCCTGTCCGCCGGCCACGATGATGTTGGCATCACCATTGGCAATGGCCTGCATACCCATGGCAACCGTACGCAAACCGGAGCCACAGACCTGATTGACCACAAGTGCTGTGGCAGTGTCTGGAATACCCGCTGCCATGGCTGCCTGGCGTGCCGTGTTCTGCCCCGCACCTGCCGTCAGTACATGGCCAAAAATCACCTCGTCCACCTCGGAGCCGGACACACCGGCCCGTGACAGGGCAGCAGTAATGGCTGCGGCACCCAGTTTATGCGCGGACTGATCGGCAAAAGCACCGTTGAATGATCCGACGGCCGTACGCGCCGCGCCCACAATGACCACATCCTTGCCTGCCATTTGCAAAACTCCTGTGCAATTTGTTTGCTTCTCTCCCTATGAAGGCGACGACAAGGCCTCCCGTCAAGTATATTGCATCGCAAAAGACTTGTGTTTGCAGCGCAACCGCGCATTATCTTCGCAAGGTGACCAAACAACAGGCACCAGACAGGAATGGATGGTGACGATGACAAAAGCAGTGGCGCCCACGGTCATCAAGAAATACGCCAACCGGCGCCTCTATCACACCGGCACAAGCACCTATGTGACGCTGGAGGATCTGGCGGGCATGGTGAAAAAGGGTGAGGAGTTTCTCGTTACAGACGCCAAGACCGGTGAAGACATCACGCGTTCTGTATTGACCCAGATCATCTTTGAACTGGAGGGCCAGGAAGGACAGCAGACAATGCTGCCTGTCGCATTCCTCAGGCAATTGATTGGTCTCTACGGCGACCAGATGCAGGGTCTCGTGCCCAGTTACCTTGAGCATTCCATGCAGCATTTTGCCAAGGAGCAGCAGCAGTTCAAGGACCATGTGAGCAGGGCAATGTCCGGGGATGTGCTGGGCGCCATGCAGGATCAGGCGCGGGCAAACATGACCCTTTTTCAGGACGCTTTCCGCATGTTCAATCCCTACACGGCCGCTAAGGGCATTGCCAGCGACGAGGCGCAAAAGCCGGATGCCAACAAGCAGGCTTCAGCGGGAACGGGAGCTGATGTTGACGCCATCAAACAGGAGCTGGACATGATGCGCCAGCGTCTGGATCAACTATCGAAAACATAAGGCAAAAACAGACTCGATTATTCCCCTGCGCCTTTGGGCGAAAGAGGGTGAAGAAACACAAAAAGCGCTGATGAAATCAGTCGGAGGCTTTGAGATTGTCGGCGACGGATTTGCCGGTGCGGCGATCCTCGACAATATCAAACGCGATTTTTTGTCCTTCAATAAGGCCATTCAGGCCGCAACGCTGCACCGCGCTGATGTGGACAAATATATCCTGTCCACCGCCGTCTGGCTGAATAAAGCCGAAACCCTTGGTGGTGTTGAACCATTTTACGATACCCGTCTGCATAGAGAATTCCTTTTACCGGCAGATGCTCGCTTGCGATCCGCCGCTGCATGCAACAGACCAGTTGCCGGAATCCGGGTGCTGCCTGACGCATGCGAAAACGCCTACGCCGGGTAATTTGTCCAGACACGACACCCTGTTTTAGACACAAATTCGCGAAAAAACAAGATCCGCCAACAGAGCGCAATCGCCGTCAAACGTGCGGAGCAAGGGAATGCTGTCAGGCCGGTTTCTTGGCTTCAAGCTGCGCCTTGAGTGCCGCCAGTTGCGCGAATGGGGAGTCCGGGTCAGCCTGTTTTTCCCGCTGGCGATTATCCGGTGCGTTGGAGCGCGGCTCAAAGCGTGGCTTGTCAAATCTTGGTTTGTCATACCTTGGCTTATCGCCAAAAGCACGGCGGTCACCTTGAGTTCTGTCACCCTGTTTGCGGTCTCGTTGGGCATTGTCTCCTGGCGACATATCCCGTGGCAGCCTATCTCTTGGAGACATCTCTCTTGGAGGCCTGTCGCCCGGAGGTTTGGCATCCTGCCGCACGGCACCATCAATATCGCCGGGGCGCTTCTGCCAGGGCTTCTTGCCGCCATGGCGTGGTGGCCGCGGGCCAGCACTGCCATCACCCGAAGCTGGTGTCGCTGTCTGCGCGTCAATCTGTCCGGCGGCACGCTGGGGACGTGATCCCTGCTGCTGACGCCCATGATGCCGGCGGGGTGCATGCTCGCGGTCAAAGCGCACGGGACGCCATACGTCCACCAGTTCCTGGACGGCTTCTTGGGGAAGTTCCTGGACAGCTTCCTGTACAGGCTCCGGCTCAGGGGCAACTGGAAGGGCAATGAGGGATATCCCCTCTTCTTCCAAGGCTGTTTCTGGTGCTTTCTCAGGAGTCTCGGAATGCGCTTCCACAATCTGTTCAGGCGTGGTTTCGACAGGCTCTGCAGACGTTTCACTTGCTTCTTCAACAGCAATGACAGTCTCAGTTTCCGCCACACTATCGGCAGGTACTTCAGACGGGGCCTCAACCCTGACCTCTATCAGGTTTTCCTCGATCACGGCCTCAATCGCTGTCTCTGTCACGATAGGTGCGACCGGTGCAGCGGCTGCGATAGCCAGCGGAATGACTGGCACATCCTTCAACGGGGCCTTCTTCTCAGTGCGGTAGCCCAGGCTTTTCAGCACTGCCGAGAAATCTTCCCCTGCACATCCCACCAGCGAGGTCATGGGACCAATGACGGTGAAACCATCACCGGTGTAGGCACCTGCCGGAATTTCGCCCGGTGTTGTGCCCGGACGGAATGCCACGGCAGGACGGATAAGATCAGCCAGACGCTCCAGAATATCGACGCGGATGGCGCGCGGCCCGCAAACCCGGAAGCCGGCAGCGCGGTAGAGAGCCACTGGAATTTCGGCATCAACCGGAATGGACGTGCGACCGGATGCCGAAAGATGCACAATATCGTCGAGACCTTTGGTGTCCATGCCACCATGCTTGAGCACCCAGAGCTGGGCGGCCAGCGCACGCGGAGCTGGTTTCAGCAACAGCGGCGTGGTGATGCTGTAGGCACCAAACCTTACGCCAAGTTTGCGCAGGGCGGAACGGGACTGCTGATCCAGTGTCTTGACGTCATTTTGCACCTGCATGCGCTCCAGAACGCCCAGATGTTCGGCAAGCTGATAGGCGATGCCGCGGCTGATGCCTTCCAGCCCTTCCCCGCTTTCCAGAACAAGCAGGGGACCAAGCAATTTCTTGAGATGTGCCTTGAGCCAGAGTGCAAGACGCGCTTCCACGTTTTCACGGGAAGAACCGGACAGCTGCTCATCTGCCAGCACCAGAAACCGGGGCTCCAGAACCCGCTCTCCCGCCTGCAATTTTGCCACAGGCTCGCCGATCCAGCGCAAGGTACCATCCAGCGACAGGACGAAGGTCTCGTCTGCGGCAGCCGAAAGGCGCGTGGCCCGTAACTCGATTTCAGCCGTCAGGGCTTTTGCAGCGGCAGCCACAAGCGCCTTGGCCTCGGGGCCGTTGGCGCTGGCGTCCGGCGTGAACCGGAATCCTTGCAAGCGCCCAACAGGCTGACCTTCCACGGTCACATCTCCAGCAGCAGTCACATCAGCTTCCAGCATCGCATTCTCTCTCAGGCGGCGCATCAATACACTGGTTCGCCGATCCACAAAACGTGCTGTCAGTTTCTCGTGCAGCGCGTCAGACAGTTTGTCCTCTATAGCGCGCGTAACGCCCTGCCAATGGAGAGGTTGCCTTAACCAGTCGCGATTTGCACAGAAAGTCCAGGTTCTTATCTGCGCGATGCGGGCCGACAGCGTGTCCATGTCACCATCAAGGCGGTCACACATGGCTATCTGCCGCTGGAACCAGTCATCGGGTATGTGGCCCTTGTCAGACAGAAAGCAGAAAATTTGCCCCACAAGTTCCGCATGGGCATGGGGGGCGACCTTGCGGTAATCCGGCAGGGCGCACATGTCCCACAGGCGGACCACACCGTCGCGGCTGTTGATGCGTGCTGCGATATCGACATCAGCCGCCAGCATGTCGAGGACAACCTCGTCTTCAGCACGGGGAACGCGTGATAAGCCCTGTTCACGGGGGGAAACCGCCAGACTGCGCCGCAGCGCGTCCATCGACCCGAATTCCAGATCAGGATTGCGCCAGTTGATGACACGAACCGGATCAAAGATATGGTTCTCCAGATGATCGATCAGATCAGGATCAAAGGGACGGCAACGCCCCGAGGTACCAAAGGTGCCATCGCGCAGGTGCCGCCCGGCGCGTCCGGCAATCTGGCCAAATTCCGCTGTCGTCAGGCGGCGGTGCTGATGGCCATCAAACTTGCTGTCCCCGGCAAACGCTACATGGTGGATATCCAGATTAAGGCCCATTCCGATGGCATCGGTGGCAATGATATGGTCAACATCACCGGATTGAAACAATTCGACCTGTGCATTGCGGGTCCGCGGGCTGAGAGCGCCCATGACAACCGCTGCACCGCCACGCTGTCGGCGGATCAGTTCCGCGATGGCATAGACCTCTTCTGCCGAGAAGGCGACAATGGCCGAACGCGGCGGCAGGCGTGTCAGTTTCTGTGTCGGCATTCATGGATCCAAAGCTAAAAGCACGGGCAATTTGCGGCGGCGACTCTCTTCACGCGATAAAAGCGCTGCGGGGCGCCGGCAACCGTCGCGTCATTGGCCGTGCCGGTTGCGCC
>JANMLW010000149.1:0-5029 GCA_031372765.1 Hyphomicrobiales bacterium | reverse complement strand
CTGCCCGGCTTTCTGCTCGTGCCACTGGGTGTGCTGGGGGCCGCATTGGCAGGCGCACTCTGGGCTTTCATTCCGGGCTATCTGCAAGCCAAGCGCGGTAGCCATGTGGTCATCACCACCATCATGTTCAATTTCATTGCGGCGACCCTGATGGTCTATCTGCTGGTCAATGTCATGGGGCGGCCCGGCTCCATGGCACCTGAAACCCGCAATATAGCAGCCCATGCCATCATTGCACCGATGCATGTCGTGCTGGGCGGATTGGGCATCGATTTTGCCCGTACGCCATGGAATCTCTCCTTTGTGCTGGCCCTGCTTTGCGCTGTCGGCGTGTGGCTGCTGGTCTGGCATACGCGGTTGGGATACGAGATCCGCGTTGTCGGTGCGTCGGCCCCGGCGGCGGTTTATGCCGGTATTTCGCCCTTGAAGATCACGGTTGTCAGTATGGCGATATCAGGTGCACTGGCAGGCATGCTGGCCGTGAATGAGATCATGGGCTTGCAATACCGGCTCTTGCTCGAATTTTCGGCGGGTGCAGGTTTTGTCGGCATTGCCGTTGCGCTCATGGGCCGCGCCCACCCGTTCGGTGTCGTATTGGCCGCGTTCCTGTTCGGTATTCTCTATCAGGGCGGCACGGAGCTTTCCTTTGAAAAGCCCTCAATCACGCGGGACATGATCGTGGTTATCCAGGGCTTTGTCATCCTGTTCGCCGGAGCATTGGAGTATGGCTTCAAGCGGCCGATAGCGCGGTTGCTGGCGTCACGGTTTTTTGCTGCAAGACCGTCAACACCGGAGGCGGTGTGATGGAGATCATCGAAACCATCCTGCAGGTTCTGGCCTCTTCCATCCGTCTGGCTGTGCCGCTGATCTGTGCCTGTCTTGCAGGCCTCTGGTCTGAGCGGGCGGGCGTTGTCGATATCGGGCTAGAGGGCAAGATGTTGGCGGCGGCCTTCGCCGCTGCTGTGGTCGCCATCGCGACGGGCAGTGCCTTTGGCGGGCTCCTGGCAGGCATGCTTGCTGCCATCATGCTGTCCCTCGTGCATGGCTATGCTGCCATCACCCAGCGCGGCAACCAAATCGTCTCGGGTGTGGCGATCAATATGCTGGCGGCAGGTTTGGCGGCGGTGCTGGGCAATGCATGGTACAGGCAGGGTGGGCGCACACCCTCTGTTGAGCAGGCGCAACGCTTCTTGCCCATCAATCTGCCCGGGCTGGACAGCATCGGCTCCATTCCACTGATCGGCGGCATCTACAGACAACTGTTGTCGGGCCATACGCTGCTGGCCTGGCTGGCCTTTCTTGCGGTGCCGGTCACGTGGTGGGTGTTGCAGAAAACCCGCTTCGGCTTGCGCTTGCGGGCCGTGGGGGAAAATCCGGCTGCCGTGGATACGGCGGGTATCTCCGTCACGGGTCTGCGCTATGCTTCGGTAATCATTTGCGGTGCGCTGTGCGGGCTAGGCGGGGCTTATCTCTCCATCGCGCAAGGGGCAGGCTATCTCAACCATATGACAGCCGGCAAAGGCTTCATTGCCTTGGCCGCGCTCATCTTTGCAAAATGGAAACCTGGTCCTGCGCTGGGGGCTTGCCTGCTGTTTGGATTCCTTGATGCCATGGCCATCCGCTTGCAGGGCGTGTCGATCCCTGGCATCGGGCAAGTGCCGGTGCAGGCCATTCAGGCCCTGCCGTATGTCCTGACAGTTGTGCTGCTGGCTGGTTTCATCGGCAAGGCCGTGCCGCCAAAGGCTTCCGGTATGCCCTATGTCAAGGAGCGCTAGCGTGCTGGACCAGCTTTTTGACGCAGCCAATGCAGCCAAGGCGAAGGCCTATGTACCCTATTCGCGGTTCCCTGTGGGGGCAGCAATCCTCGCCGATGACGGCAAGATCTATGCCGGATGCAATGTCGAGAATGCGGCTTACCCGACAGGGACCTGTGCCGAGGCTGGCGCCGTGGCCGCCATGATTCTGGGTGGCGGCAAGCAGATCGTTGATATTGTTGTCACGGGGGATGGCAACATGCTGTGTACGCCCTGTGGTAACTGCCGCCAGCGCATCAGGGAGTTTGCGTCCGTCGGGACAAAGGTGCACGTGGCTGACAGCCACCGGATTCGCCAGACCTTCACCCTGAACGAACTTCTTCCCGCTTCATTCGGACCAGAGAACCTGATTGCATGACTTCAGAAGAAAGACAGGCCCAGGCAAGACTTGAGGCCGCTGAAACAATCCGTGTGCTGGCTGAGCATGGGGTCCATGGCCCGTTCGATCTCGGCATTGTGCTGGGTACGGGTCTGGGACCCTTGGCAGACGAGATCGGTGATGCGGTGTGTGTGCCCTATAGTGTCCTTCCAGGTTTTCCGGTTGGCAATGTCTCGGGGCATGCCAAACAGCTTGTGGCTGGCACGCTCGCAGGCAAGCGCGTGGTCGCATACAACGGTCGTTCCCATTATTACGAAAAGGGCGATAGCGGGGTCATGCGCCTGCCGGTAGCCACATTTGTCGGATTGGATTGCAAGGCGGTGCTGCTCACGAATGCCGCCGGTTCGCTGGAGGAAACTTTGGGACCGGGCAGCATTTCGCTGATCGCGGACCATATAAACTATTCGGGTCGTGATCCGCTGATCGGGGATTTGGATGATGCCCGCTTTGTCTCGCTGACGGATGCCTATGATCCTGATTTGCGGCGTCTGATGAAAGCTGCGGCGAAAGCCGAGAATGTGACACTTGGCGAAGGCGTCTATGTCTGGTTCTCGGGGCCCAGTTTCGAGACTCCGGCTGAAATCCGCATGGCCAGAATCATTGGTGGCACTATCGTTGGCATGTCGACGGTGCCAGAAGTCATTCTGGCACGGCGGTTCGGCTTGAAGGTAGTGGCGATGTCGATGCTGACCAATCTTGCGGCTGGCATTCAGGGATCTTCGCCCTCTCATGAGGAAACCAAGGCGGTTGCGGCCATCGGCGGGGCAGCCATGCGCCAGGTTGTCCGCAATTTTGTCGGGAGACTGTGATGTCCGATATCGATTTTGCCCAACGGGCATTGAAGTTTCTTGATCTGACCGATCTGTCGGATGGCTGCCGCGAGGATCATATCGAGGCGCTGATCCAGAAAGCGCTCACACCCCATGGGCCTGTGGCGGCCGTCTGTATCTGGCCGCAGTTTGTCTCGCTTGCCAGAAGCCGCTTGAAAGGCAAGGGCGTCAAAGTTGCCACGGTCATCAATTTTCCCAAAGGCGGCGATGATGTGGAGCGCGCCATCGAGGATGCCGTCGAGGCGCTGGATGATGGTGCTGACGAGATCGATCTGGTGATGCCCTGGCATGCCTTTCTGGCGGGTGATGAAACCGCAGTCCGCTCGATGATCGGTGAGATCAAGGACGAGACCGAGGACCGCGCACGGCTCAAGGTCATCCTTGAAACCGGCATGTTGCCGGACCAGATCACTGTCCGCCGTGCCGCTGATCTGGCGATTGAATCCGGTGCTGATTTCATCAAGACCTCCTCGGGCAAGACGCCGGTTTCAGCAACACTTGAAAGTGTGAAGACCATGCTTCAGGCGATCAAGGCAGTGGATCATACCGTCGGAATCAAGCCGTCCGGCGGCATCCGCACTTTGGCTGATGCCAAGAGCTATCTGGCGCTTGTGGACGCAGAGATGGGTTCGGTATGGGCCTCAGCGGGCACTTTCCGGTTTGGTGCCAGTGGGCTCTACGATGTGCTGATCGACACGATCGAGGGGCGGGCTTCTGTTCAAGCTGCCAAAGCACCCTACTAGGAACCGCATCATGCTTCCTCAGGAAATCATCCGCCGCAAGCGCGATGGCGAAACACTGACAGCGGCCGAAATCGTCTTCATGGTCGCGGGCCTGACATCGGGTTCCGTGAGCGAGGGACAGGTCGCCGCCTTTGCCATGGCGGTGTTTTTCAAGGGTATGGTGATGGAAGAGCGCGTGGCCCTGACCTGTGCCATGCGCGATTCCGGCCGTGTGCTTGATTGGCGCGATATGCCCGGCCCCGTGCTTGACAAGCATTCCACCGGCGGCGTTGGCGACACCGTTTCACTGATGCTGGCACCGGCTGTCGCGGCCTGCGGCGGCTATGTGCCCATGATTTCGGGACGCGGGCTTGGCCATACCGGCGGTACGCTTGATAAACTCGATGCCATTCCTGGCTACATATCACAGCCGGATGAGGCATTATTTCGCAAGGTAACGCGGGAGATCGGCTGCGCCATCATCGGGCAGACGGCTGATCTGGCCCCGGCCGACAAGCGTTTCTATGGTATCAGGGACGTGACAGCGACGGTGGAAAGCATTCCACTGATCACCGCGTCGATCCTGTCGAAGAAACTGGCGGCTGGCCTTCAGGGCTTGGTCATGGATGTGAAATTCGGCAATGGGGCCTTCATGGCGACGTTTGATCTGGCGAGGGAGCTTGCAGGCAGTCTCGCTGCCGTTGCCACCGGAGCCGGGCTGCCCACCACGGCGCTATTGACTGACATGAACGAGCCGCTTGCATCGGCTGCGGGCAATGCCGTCGAGGTACGCTATGCCATTGATTATTTGACTGGTCATCGCCGTGAACCGCGCATGCACGAAGTCACCGTGGCGCTTGGTGCCGAAATGCTGCTGTCGGGCAAATTGGTTGCCAATGTGGACGAAGGCAAAAACCGGATGGAAACGGCTATTACCAGCGGCAAGGCAGCGGAAATCTTTGCCCGCATGGTTGCTACGTTGGGCGGACCGCATGATCTGATGGAGCGTCCGGACGTGCATCTGACGCCAGCGCCTGTCATCAGACCGGTTGTGGCGCCCGTGTCCGGATATGTGACCAGCATCGATAACCGTGGCGTTGGCGTGGGCGTGGTGGCCCTTGGTGGGGGGCGTACCCGTGCCGCTGATCCCATCGATCATGCGGTGGGCCTCACAGGGCTTGCCGGGCTTGGCCAGACCATTGCCGCCGGTGATACCTTGGCAATGGTCCATGCCCGTACGGAGGCAGGTGCCATTGTTGCCGAAAAGGCCGTTCTGGCGGCCTA
>JANMLW010000147.1:0-26397 GCA_031372765.1 Hyphomicrobiales bacterium | reverse complement strand
AGGATGAAAATCAGGCCAACCCAGAAGATTGGCGTGGCGTAAAAGGTCAGGGCCAGAACCGTGACAAGGCTGTCAGTTGTTGTGCCAACCTTGCGGGCAGCCAGCGCTCCCAGCGAAATACCTGCTGCCAGCGCGAATATGAATGCGGCCCCCGTCAGCAGGATGGTAGCGGGCAACCGCTCGCCGATCATGCTGACTACGGAACGCTGCACGCGGTGCGAATAGCCAAAATCGAAACCCGCGACACCCTTGAGATAAATCCAGAGCTGTACGAGCAAGGGCCGATCCAGGCCAAACTGCTCGCGCAGCTGCGCCATAAACACAGCATCCGCCGCGCCGGACTGTCCCGCTATCACGCTGGCAGGATCACCCGGTGCCAGACGCACGATAAAAAAGGCGAGTATTATAACGCCAAGTACAACGCCAAAGGCTTTGATCAGTCGCCGCCCGAGGAATGCCAGAAAAGCTGTCAGTGTCATCGAGGCAACCTCTCCCTCTCCAGACCGGAGAGGGAGTCTGCCCGCACATCACGCATCAGGTGAAGCTCACATCCGCAAAGTTCATATGTATGCCGGTGCCTCCTGCCACGACGTTCTTCAGTTTCTTCTCGTGGATCGTTGGGAAGGATAGTTCCAGCAACCAGATCAATGGCATATCGTCCACAATCACATTCTGAACATCCGAGAATGCCTTGGCCCTGATCTGTGGATCCGGGTTCTCGCGCGCGGTCTTGAACAGGTCATCCACTTTAGGGTTGTTGTAGCCTGCCGTGTTGGTGAAGGGCACCTTCTGGATATTGGTGGAGACATAGGTGCGCTCCACGCCCAGTGTGGGATCACCCCACTGGTAGACGAAGTTGATCGTCACATCATATTCCCATTGGCCCAGCTTGCGCGCCCAGGTGGCGGCATCCACCGCCTCTGCCACCAGTTTGATGCCTACCTTGGCAAACTGCTGGCGGATGTATTCCCCCAGGCGGTTCCAGATTTCACCGTATGGCAATGGCATGAATTTCAGCTCGAACCGCGTACCATCAGCACCTGCCTTGAGGCCAGCCTCATCCAGCAGCGCGGCGGCCGCTTTTTCATCATAAGCAGGCAATTTAACCGATGAATCATGGAATTTCGTAGCCGAGCTTATGGGGCTTGTCGCCACCTTGCCAACCCCGAACCACAGCCGGTTGAGAATGAAATTCCGGTCAATCAGCATCGACAGCGCGCGGCGTACCTTGGGGTTATCCAATGGCTTGGAGCGGTGATTCAACTCGATCCACGAGAGGGGACCGAAATACTCCCAGCCGCCCAGATTGACGTCGAGATTGGGTTCCGCCTTGTAGCGGGGCACATCGAACGCCTCGATATCATTGAAGCCGGTGAGTTGCACCTGCCCGGTTTGCAAGGCAACGCCACGCAGGTTCGAATCCGGGATAACGCGGTAAATTACCTCATCAAGAGCAGGCTTGCCCGGCTGCCAGTATTTGTCGTTCTTGACCAGCTTGATGAAATTGCCACGCTGCCATTCGCCCAATTTGAAAGGCCCTGTTCCAACAGGTGTCTGGTTGGAGGGATTGTTGCGCATGGTGGCCGCGTCCTGCCCGTCATAGATATGTTTTGGCATGATGGCGCAGGTGGTTGCATCAAACATCAGGAGGAAGGGCTGGAACGGCGCTTTCAGCTTGAGTTCAACAGTTACGGCATCCTTGGCCACACAGCTTTCGATGCGCTGGAAAATGGCACGCGAGCGCGGCGAAAGTTCCATGTGGAAGTTCATGATCGAGAACACAACGTCTTCCGCCGTGAACGGCTTGCCATCGTGCCAGGTCACGCCGGTTTGCAGGTTGAAAGTGTAGGTCACGTTGTCGGCAGCCAGAGTAAAGCTCTTGGCGAGGCCCGGCATCGGCTCCAGTTTCTGCGAATAGGTCAGCAGGCCTTCAAAAATCTTGCTGGCGACAATCAGTGTCGGCCCCTGGTTGTTGACGCCCAGAATGAGGATTGGCGGTTCTGGCGTAATCAATGTGGTGAGCGTACCCGCCTTTCGCGCCTGCGCCCATGCCTGACGGGTCATGGAGCCGAACGGCGTGGCAATGAGTGCCGCAGCCATTCCCTTGGTTATGCTTCGGCGGCTTGCGAGCGATAGTGTCTTCATTGATTTTCCTCCCAGAATTAGATGCGACCAATAGAACTGGACTTTCCTTGCAGCGCAAGCACTGCAATGCTGGATCATGCAGATTCCTCAAAAACCTTTTGATGTCATCATCGTGGGCGGTGGGTCGTCCGGTTGCGTGCTGGCGGCGCGGTTATCGGAAAAGTCCTCCCGTGAGGTGCTGCTGATCGAGGCTGGCAAGGATATCTCGGCGCAAAACCTGCCACCCCAAATCGCCGCCGCCTATCCCGGCATTGCTTATTTCGATCCTTCGCTGACCTACACCAACCTGAGCGCGAAAATGGGAGGAACACGCGGCAATGCGGCGGAGCAGCGCAAGTCCGTGCCTTATTCCCAAGGCCGTGTGCTGGGTGGCGGCTCAGCCATCAACGGCATCGGCGCAAACCGCGGTTCTCCGGCCGACTATGATGAGTGGGAGGCACACGGAGCCGAGGGCTGGAACTGGGAGAGCGTGCTTCCCTATTTTCGCAAGATGGAACGGCATCTCGAACAAGGTGGCCCCCTGCATGGCAAGGATGGTCCGCTGCCCATTCGCGCCGTGCCGGATGCCTGGCGATCTCCCTTTGTAACGGAAACCATCAAGGCGCTGGAGCAGCGTGGAATCCCTGAGTACCCGGATCAGAACGGAGACTGGCGCGACGGTGTTTTCGCACAGGCCGTCAATCTGGATGAACAGTTTCAGCGCGTGCCCACGTCCTTGGCATGGCTGACGCCAGAGGTTCGGAAAAGAAGTAATCTTACAATCATTACAGATACTTCTGTGCATAGAGTGATAGTTGATGGAACCCGCGTGACTGGCATCACCCTCGCGCTTGGTTCAGTGCTGGTGCCCATTTCTGCCAAAGAGGTCATCATCGCGGCAGGCGCATTGCAAACCCCTGCAATCCTGATGCGCAGCGGCATTGGCCCTGCTGGTCATCTCAGGGAGCGCGGTATTACCGTGGTCAAGCATCTTGCCGGTGTGGGTCAGAACCTGATGGAGCATCCCTATGCCGGTGTGGCGCTATACCTGCCGCGCCAGAGCCGCATGCGAAACGCCAACGCCCACCACATCCCCGCCATCTGGCGTTTCTCGTCAGGCCACGATGGCTGCCCCACAGGCGATATGCATCTGGGCATCATGGGGCGCTCGGCATGGCACGGGGTGGGCAAGCGCATGGGTGCGCTCGCCTTCTGGGTTAACAAAAGCTACAGCCGCGGCCGGGTTGAACTTGATCATGATACCGACGGGCCACCACTGATCGACATGTGCCTGTTATCCGATGAGCGTGACCGTATCCGATTGAAGAGTGCCTTTCGCGTTGTTGCTGATCTTGCCAGGGACATCGCAGCAACAGGCATCACCGGATATCCCCAGCCTGCCAGGCTATCCAACCGCGCCCGGAAATACGGCCCTGTAACTTTGAAAAACCGCATGGCAACCGGATTAGCGGGCTTGCTGGTGGATGGCAGCGGCCCCTATAGCGCAAATGTGATGCGCGCGCTGACCCATGAAGGGCCATCACTGGATGATCTCATGAATGACGACACAGCACTTGATGCCTATCTTGACAGTTCAGTGACTGGTGTATGGCATGCTTCGGGCACCTGTCGCATGGGTAGAGCCGGGGACGTTCTGGCCGTCACCGATCATGCCGGCCGCGTGCAGGGCATGGAGGGGCTACGTGTCTGCGACGCCTCGCTCTTCCCCACCATACCTTGTGCCAATCTCAATGTGCCAGTCATCATGGTGGCTGAGCGGATCGCCAGCCTAATCAACGCGGGCGCCTGACAAGTGCAAACCGTTCGTTAGCAGTTAAGGTAAAGGCCGGATTGAAAGTGCATGGATGGCTCTTTTAAGGCATATCGGGTACTGGAAACATACATCGGGGTGACTGTTGACCACTCACAATAACCTGACGGCAAACCTCGGAACGGTGGTGACTATTGCAGGCGACGCCATGACCAGTGGCGCTATCGTGCTGGAACGGGATCTGATCCGCTCGGACCTTGGCTTTGAATTGTTCGTCCTGACATTGCGCGATGCACCGTCGCTGGCACTGCAATGGCTGACACGGGGGCGTGCATCCTTGAATGAGTTGCCCTGTGAGCCTTCGGCCATGCGCTACGACATGCAACGCGTACATGAACTGCGCCAGCGCTTCGAGTCTGGTCATTCGCCAGCAATCAGCAGCAGTCTGCCTGTTCAATGGCAACAGGCCATTCTCAGCCATCTGGGCTTGACGCCCGGCAGCATTGTTGAACAGACGACAGTCGCGCCGGAGAAAAAGGCGACGCCCGGTGTCCTGTATTCACTCGCAAAAGCGCTTCGCCTGCATCAGTGGTCGAAGAATGTGCTGGTTTTTGTGCCTCTGCTGATGTCGCATCAGGTGTTCTCGTCTGAACCGCTGATCAACACACTGCTTGCCTTCATCTGCTTTGGTCTGGTCGCATCATCGATCTATCTTCTCAACGATATCATGGATTTGCGCCAGGACAGGCGCCATCCGAGCAAGCAACGGCGCCCTTTTGCCAGCGGCGCCTTGCCGGTTTCCGCAGGGCTTTTTGCCATTCCTGCGCTAATTGGCAGTGCTATCCTGATTTCGCTGTGGCTACCGAAAATGTTCGGCATAACGCTGCTGGCCTATGTCACCCTCAACCTGGGATATACGTTCTATCTGAAGCGTAAGTTGCTGGTTGATGTTCTGGCGCTGTCGGGCGCTTACACGTTGCGCATTCTGGCGGGCAATGCGGCCGGTCCGATCGAATTATCAAACTGGCTGCTGGCCTTCTCGATGTTTCTGTTTCTCAGTCTTGCGCTGGTTAAGCGCTATGTCGAACTTGATACGGTGGAGACCGACGACCCTGATGCCAAACGCTTCATGGGAAGGGGCTATCGCCGCACTGATCTTGATATGCTCTCGCAGCTTGGGGTTGCCAGCGGGTTTGCTGCCGTGATCGTTCTGGCCCTGTTTGTGGAGGGTGCCGGGAAATCCGGCCTTTACAAGCACCGCGAGTTGATCTGGCTGGTTTGCCCCATTTTTCTGTATGTCATTGGCCGAATCTGGGTCCTCGCCAAGCGGCGTGAACTACCCGACGACCCCATCATGTTCATCATCAAGGACTGGCGCAGCCATCTTATGGCCGTGATTGTCGGGGTGATTTTCATTCTGGCAGTGTGATGACCAACGGTAAACCGGCGGATCGTTATACCTCCTGGGGTGGTTTGACAGCAAGGCCATCTCATATCCTCGCACCGCAAGATACGGCATCACTGCAACTGCCAGAAGGATCATGGCTCGCCTATGGCAACGGACGCAGCTACGGCGACAGCTGTTTTCCCGCAGGGGGAACGCTGATCGATACGCGTGGAATGAACCGCATTGTTTCCTTAGATAAAGCCTCTGGCGTCATTCGCGCTGAAGCCGGATTACTGATCGGTGATCTTATCCGCCAGGTGAGTGATACAGGGTGGTTTCCCGCAGTTGTGCCCGGCACGCAGCATGTGACCTTGGGCGGCGCAATGGCCAACGATATCCATGGCAAGAATCACCATCTGCAAGGCAATTTTGGCACCTGCGTGCGGGCCTTTGAAATCCTGCGGTCAGACGGAAGCCGCCAGATTTGCAGCCCTCAGCAGAACAGCGATCTGTTTTGCGCGACCATTGGCGGCATGGGCCTCACCGGGTTTGTAACATGGGTGGAACTGCAACTCATGAAGGTCCATTCCAGCGACATTCTGCAGGAAGCCATCCCACTGGACAACCTGTCCGATTTCTTCCGCCATTCGCGTTTGGAAGAAGGTGTGACTTCGCCTTATTCAGTCGCCTGGATCGACAGCCTGGCAAAGGGCAGCGCACTGGGGCGTGGTGTTCTGCTGAAAGGGCGGCATGCGACTGAAAGTACAAGTGAACCCTTGAACGTAAAAGCCAGATTGAGCGTGCCGTTCACGCCGCCCATCAGCCTGATCAACTCCCTGAGCTTGCGGCCCTTCAATGCGTTTTACCGCATGAAGACACTCGCCAAAAAAGGCGAGCAGCGGTGCAGCGCAGGCAGTTTTTTCTTTCCGCTAGATGCGGTTGGGCACTGGAACCGCCTTTATGGCCCGCGGGGGCTGCGTCAGCACCAATGTGTTATTCCGCTCGCACAGGCGGAAGTCACCATGGCCGCCATGCTGGATGCCTCGCATGCAGCGGGTCAGGGTTCTTTCCTCACTGTGCTGAAGATCTTTGGTTCAGTCCCATCACCTGGACTTATGTCATTTCCGCGCGAAGGCGCAACGCTGACGCTGGATTTTCCGTATCTTGGTGTCCAAACCGATGCCCTGCTGGACAAGCTCGACAGTCTGGTTCTGACAGCGGGCGGCAGGATAAACCCCTACAAGGACGCGCACATGTCCGCTGAAACCTTTGCGCGATCCTTTCCTGACACAGAACTGTTTCGCCAAAACATGGACCCGATGGCACGATCCACGTTTGCCGAGCGGGTAAAATTGACGCCGGAAAAGGCAACAAGGACAACGGGATGACTGCATTGTTTCGCAATATGGTATCACCACTCAGCTTGCTTGCACTGTTTGCAGCTACCATCATTCTGGTCCTGTCCCTCCCGTTGCGATTGCCTCTGGGTGCGAACTACTGGGACATATACACCTATGTCGACACGGCCTATCGCATACAGCTGGGACAAACCCCGCATGTAGATTTCTTCGTGCCGGTGGGCGCGCTTGGATACTGGCTATATAACGGAACAACCACGCTGTTTCCGCGCGCCGCCACGGTGCTGGCTGTGCATCATGCCATCCTGATTGTCGCATTGCCGGTTATGGTGCTTATCATTCGGGACGTTGCATCACGATCGCGCGCGGATGCCTATGCGCTCATTCTGCCATTCATGATCTTTGCCGCATTGCCTATCAACGGTATCGAGCTTTACCCCTCTCCCGGGTTTGATGCCTATGGCAATTATAACCGGCATGCAGCGCTGCTGCTCTATCTTCTCAGTACAACAGTGCTGTTTGTCGAACGTCGCCCGCTGGCATCGTGGCTGGCTATAACACTGCTCCTGGGGCTGTTTCTGACCAAGATAACCGGATTTATCGTTGCAGTTCCATTGCTGGTTCTGGGGCTGATCACAGGTCGCCTGTCATTGCGCCATACGCTTTTTGCAACTGTTGCCGCGTTGCTGGTGCTTATGCTGCTGAATAGGCAGACAGGCATGATTGCCGCCTATCTGAATGACATAGCGCTGCTCGCACGGCAGAACACGGGAAGCCTTCTGCCGCGCATTCTCACGCTGCTTTCAGTCAAATTTGATATCATGGCTGTAGCAACAGCGCTTGTCGGCGTCCTGCTCTGGCAGGTTCGTGACAGTGTGCTTGGTCTGTTTTCACGAAAGCCGTTTGGCGAAACACGGAGACAACTGAAGGCACTTCTTGACTCGCATGTCGCCTGGTTAGCCCTGCTTGTAGCCGCCGGTGCCATCTTCGAGACACAGAACACAGGCAGCCATGAGTTCATCCTGCTGTGGCCAATCCTTTTGCGTATTTATCAGTCGGTCGCCAATGATCTCAAGGGCCGCAACCTTCTTGTTGCCGGGTTGGTGGCAGCCCTTGCCCTCCCAGCCCCGATATCAACATTACACCGTGCCGCACGGGCTGTCGCATCAACCCCGTTTTACAAGCCGGTAGAAGCGGACATGCTGGGGCCTGTCGGGCGTGTTTCGGCCAAGGCAGATGTCATGCAGCAGGCATTGGCCATGCTGGAACATTATCCACAAAGCCGCGAGGCCTATGCCGCACTGGCCCGCAAGGGCGTGCTGCCATCCTATATCCTGTTTTCAGAAATCGACTATCAGGTGAGCTGGCTGATCAGCGTAAACCAGGCCGCCAAAGCCTTGCTGGCTTATGAGACAAGCACGGGAAAACGACTGAACCAGATCGTCACCCTGGACTTTGTTGACCCCCTGCCTATTATTCTGAAGCGTAAACCACTGCATGGCCTGTCCATTGGCAATGATCCGACCCGGACACTGGTTACGCCTGACAAGCGAGACATGGACGAAATGATGGCGGCTGACGCAATCCTGTTGCCTCTCTGCCCGGTGACAGAAGCGCGTCTTGCCATTGCAGGAATATACCAGCCTGCATTGGCCACACGCAGGAGCATTCCGCTCACCCCCTGCTTTGACATGCTGTTGAAACCGTAAGGCGGAACTCTGCAGCAATCCCGCTCAAAATAAAAAAGCCGGGCACATGGCCCGGCTTTTTATGTTCAGATAGATACGATCGATCAGAATTTCTTAATGATTGGTGCTGTCGAGGCTGAAGGAGCATCCCAACGATACTTCAGGGCAACCGCCAGAATGTGCGCATGGCCACTGGAGTTGCCGGTGTAGTTAAAGGCTGTGAAAGACGGGTTGCCAGCTGGGTTAAGCGGGTTTCCAGGTGCAACAATGTTGACCTTGCCCTTCTCAAGCATGAGGTAGCTGTAGCCTACGTCGAACGAGAACCGCTCGTTGATCTTGTAGCCGGCACCAGCCGAGAGCCAGAGACGGTTGCTGTCAAGAACACGGACACCACGGGTTTCGTCGGTGATAGGCGACATTTCGTAGGCAATACCAGCACGCAAGCTCAGGTTCTGGTTCCAGTTATACTGGGCACCAGCAGCGATGAACCACTCGTCCTTGTAGCGGAGGCCAAGGCCAGTGATCGGCGCACCCGTCACCGCGCTGGTGATTGGTGGCGACTGGAGGCGGCTCCAGTTTGTCCACTGCACGGTACCGGTCACAGTCCATTGCGGGTTTATGTCCTGCTTCAGGCCCAGTGTGACGATCTCTGGAAGATTGAGGTTTGACTTGATGAGGGTTTCGGAAGGACCGGTTGGGCCGAGGCCTGTAAGCGTTCCTTGCAGCGAATGGCGAATGCTGGAGCGATAACCCAAGCTGACTTCACCACCCTGCCAAGGCTTCAGGGTCACACCAGCGGTGAAACCGATGCCGTAAGAATCACCCTTGAGGCGGGTTGGTGACGTGGCGCGAAACAGAGCTGGTTGTGCAGCAAGAGGGGCAAAGCCAATGGATGGCCAGTAGCGCGTGTCACCACTCTTCAAGTCGACCTTGAAGTCCTGAACAGTCACGCCAAAACCAATCGAAATCCAGTCAGCAAGCTTGATGCCGATAGTCGGGGTGATGGCAATGCTCTTGATCTTCGTGCTTGTGCCGTAAACGTTGCCAGCGAAATTGGCGTCGGCCTTGGTGGTGTTGCCGAAAGGCGAGCCGGTCTGAAGACCAAGCCAGAGCCAGTTGTTAAGCTGGTAAGAATTGTAGGAAGCTGGAGCAACAGCACCCTGATTGATGTCACCGGAAGAGAAATTGCGGCCTGGCACAAAGGCATTCAGTCCACCAAGAAGCGGGCTGGCGTAACCGGCGCTGGTTGTTTCAACCTTGGTGCTGGGAACGATGAGCGTAACGTTCCACTCGCTGTTGCGACCCTCAAAATTTGTGATGTTGGCGGGATTCCAGTACATGGAACCCAGTCCGAAGGCGCTCGTACCCGCACCGGCAAACGAAAAACCCTGTCCCGTTGCGCTTTGCTGACGGTTTGAGAAACCACCGGCCAATACTTCAGTCGATGCCAGGGCCAGAGCCGAAATGGCACATGCACTCAGCAGAATTTTGGATGTGAAGCTCCGGACCATGGTTTTTCCTCGGATTGTAATTCTTGTTGCGAATAAGGCGTCTGATTCATGCAGATCGTTCTGTAGTGAACCTTGCCCGTCAAGAAGCGTGAGTGCAATGCCCTCACAGCGCTGATTTACCTACAAGCAAGGACTGTCGGCGCGAATGCGCAAACACGTTGCCGAGTTGCAACACAATTGCCACAATTCAACCGCCCCGGAGGCGGATTTGCAGTACCGGCAACATTAAGTGTTGATCACAGGCTGCCGTTCTCGCAACGTGTCGGGAACGGGAGGAACGATAATGAAACTTGTTCGTTGGGGAAAAGCCGGGAAAGAAAAGCCGGGCATTATTGATAGTGATGGCAAAATCCGGGACCTTTCAGGTGTCATTGCAGACATTAACGGTGCAGCGTTATCACCTGCCGGATTGGCGAAAATAGCCAAGGCCAGAATTGATAAATTGCCGCTTGTGCGCGGCAAGCCCCGGTTTGGCTCCTGCGTGACGGGTGTCCCCAATTTCTATGCTATCGGCCTGAATTATGCCGACCACGCCGCAGAAACGGGTGCGGCCATTCCCAAAGAGCCTATCCTGTTCAACAAAGCGACGTCCTGCATCATGGGTCCAAACGACGAAGTGATGATTCCCAAGGGTTCCAAGAAAACCGACTGGGAAGTTGAACTCGCCATTGTGATCGGATCACGCGCTTCCTATGTGACCCAGAAGGACGCCATGGAGGTTGTTGCGGGTTTTTGCATCTGCAATGATGTTTCCGAACGGGAATACCAGATCGAACGCGGTGGCCAATGGATGAAAGGCAAGGGTTGCCCGACATTTGGCCCCATTGGCCCCTGGATGGTCACCAAGGACGAGATCAAGGATGTCCAAAAACTCGGCATGTGGCTCGATCTGAATGGCGAGCGCGTGCAGAACGGTTCCACGAAAACCATGATTTTTGGCGTCAAGCAGATCGTTTCCTATATGTCGCAATTCATGGAACTGTTGCCGGGTGATGTGATCACCACGGGTACACCTCCGGGCGTTGGCCTTGGCATGAAGCCGCCCCGCTTCCTGAAGCCGGGCGATGTCATGCGCGTTGGCATCGAGGGTCTGGGCGAGCAGAAGCAACTCGTGACAGCGTGGCGAGCGTGATTGGATATCGAACTGTTTCAGCCAACAGGCACATAATGCGCGATACCAGCACCGAATGACCAGTCGACAAGCGTGTTTTCTGCCAGCACGATCATGATATCGGCGCTGGCGAAATCGCCTGTTTGTTTGGCCTTATCGGTTATTGCCGCATAAAGAGCGCGTTTCTGATCATTGGTTCGCCCAGCCCGCAAGGTGATATGCACGATTACGGCATCGCGGCTTCTCGCCAACTCCGGAAAGGTGGGATGCATGACCAGATCCTCCGGTTTGTGCCGAGTGAAAATCTGGAAGCGGTCCGTTTCGGGCACATTGATTGTCGCCACCATTGCGGTGTGAATGGCCTCTCCCAGTGCTCGCTGGCGTTCAACCGGCAGATGATCGGGTATTGAGATGCGCACAAGTGGCATGGTTATGACCTTCCACATTTGTTTAGATTGAGCTGGTTAAGATCAGGACATTGTGGAGTTGCAAAAAGTGACCGCCAAAGCTGGCGAAGCAACAGGGCCCGCTCGGTTCTTGAGCGCTGGATATACGCCGCGACATCAAGGCTACCATCCTGCCGACGCAGAGGGGCATCGCATTGGGAGGCATGCGTCGTTGTTACGCCCGCCCCACTCGTGCTCTGACTTTGTCTGTAACCTGGAATTTTCATGGCTTGCTCCTTCTCGGTGCTGAACGGCAACAAGCCCTTGTATTATTTTTACGCCATGAGATAATTCGCTCAAATTTCGTCTTACTCATGAATTGAATTCCGTAATGCAAGCATCTTATGAAATGCAGACTTTCCTGCATGTGGCTGAAAGTGGCAGCTTTGCCGGGGCATCAGATATCATGCGCCTTACACCCTCGGCAGTCTCAAAACTGGTGACACGGATTGAGGACAGGCTTGGGGTCAAGCTGCTGATACGCACGACGCGGCGTCTGGTGCTGACTGATGAAGGCATCATTTATCTCAACAGGGCCAGGGACATCACCGCTGCCATCGAGGCCGCCGAGAACGAAGTTTCTGCAAGAAGCGCTACGCCATCGGGACATATCCGTGTGAACACGGGAACAGCCTTCGGGCGACACAGACTGGCACCGGTTTTGCCGCTTTTTCTGACGCGATATCCCCTGATAAGCGTTGAGCTGGCGATTACAGACAGGCAAGTCAGCCTGATTGACGAGCATGTGGATGTGGCCATCCGTACCGGGACAGTGAATGATTCAAGCCTGATTGTGCGTAAATTGACCGAGGCAAGACGTATCATCTGCGCCAGCCCAGCTTATCTGGCAAAACACGGCACACCTCAGCAACCAGCTGATCTGCTGCATCACAACTGCCTTATCGTTGACGGACACGGACAGCTGGGGCGCTGGCCCTTTTTGACGCCCGAGGGAATAAATACACTTTCCGTGAAGGGAAATGCCTTGTGTGATAGCGCCGATATTGTGCTTGAGATGGCGCTTGCCGGTCTGGGCATTGTGCGGTTGGGTGACATGCTGGTGCTGGACTCGATCCAGCGTGGTGCGCTGGCGGAAATTCTTGGCAAACAGCATGCCCCGGAGCCCTTCCCCATCAGCGTCGTGATGGTGCCTAGCCGCAACCGCGTGCCTCGGGTCCGGGCCTTTGTGGATTTTCTGGTCGAAACCTTCCGGTAGAAGTCAAATTCAACACCCAATCATGTCTTGTCGCACAATGATAATTGTTGCGGCTGCAACCAGTTGGGTATTGCATTCACGCTTTCCGCCAGTAAGTTGTAGAAAACCAACCCATAAATAAGCAATCCAGTGCCGGAGGAGCATTCATCATGATCAAGCCAAATAAGATTTCACGCAGGGCCGCCGTCTTGGGCATGGGCGCCGCTGTTGCTGCCCCGTTTGTCATCACAAGCGCACAAGCGCAGGCTGTTGTTACGCTCAAACTGCATCACTTCCTGCCACCTGTATCCAATGGTCATGCAAAAATGCTCGCGCCATGGGCAAAAAAAGTGGAAGCCGATAGCCAGGGCAAGATCAAGATCGATATTTTCCCCTCGATGCAGCTTGGCGGCACCCCGCCACAGCTGTTCGATCAGGCCCGTGATGGTGTCGCCGATATCGTCTGGACCTTGCCAGGATCGACGCCTGGTCGTTTTCCCACCACGGAAGTGTTTGAATTGCCTTTCATAGCGGGGCAGAGCGGAAAGGCCAATGCACGTGCCGCACAGGAGCTAGCCAACACCTACCTCAAGGACGAGGTGAAGGATGTGAAATTACTGTCCTACTGGGCGCATGATGGCGGGGTTATTCATGCCAACAAGCAGATCAAGACCATGGAGGACATGAAGGGCCTCAAACTGCGCAACCCGACACGTCTGGCTGGTGAGGCCCTGAAGGCGCTGGGAGCCGTATCTGTTGGCATGCCTGTGCCGCAGGTTCCCGAGAGTCTGGCGCAGAAGGTCATCGATGGGGCCGTTATCCCCTGGGAGGTGGTGCCTGCCGTGAAAGTACAGGAACTTGTGAAATTCCACACAGAAATCATCGGCTCACCAACACTTTACACCGCCAGCTTCTTCCTGGCGATGAACAAGGCAAAATACGAGAGCATGCCTGCTGAGCTGCAAGCCGTGATTGACAAGAATGCCGGCATGGCCTTCGCAGAATTCGCGGGTGATATGTGGGATGCCGAAGCGATCCGCATCCGCGCCATGGTGGTCGCCCGGGGCAACACCATCACACAGCTTTCAACCGAGGAGAAAGCCCGCTGGATCAAAGCAACCGAACCGGTTTATGGCCCATGGATCGAGCAGATGAAGGCCAAGAATATCGATGGCACGAAGTTGATCGAAGCCGCCCGCGCCCTTATCAAGAAATACGACGTGGCCTGAATACTGCAGTTATAACCCGAGTGCATAGGCATTCGGGCGACGCAGATGTCTCTCAACATGAGTATGATTGGTCGGAGCGAGAGGATTTGAACCTCCGACCCCTAGTCCCCCAGACTAGTGCGCTAACCAGGCTGCGCTACGCTCCGACTTGACGTTGCCTATAGGGGAAGCCGCAACGGCAAGCTACGCCCTTCAAACTCAAAAGCCGATATACATCCGAAATTCAGTTGGTCTGGAATGCGGATATAATCCTGCGGCAGGTCAGCAGCTCTTCCAGCGCAGCCTGCTAGCTGGTGCGCGCATCCCCCTGATGGGGCATAGAGAGGCTGGGTTGCGCCGGTAAAGCAACGGATGCGGCTGAAATCCTTGCCGCAGCGACAGGCGCAGACGCAGACGCAACCATTCCGACAGCATCGCCCTTCATGGCGCGCTGCACACTTTTCACGCCGTGTTCCTTGATGATCTTCTGCACACCCTTGATGGTGTAACGCTGCTCATGAAGCAAATGCTTGAGGCCACGCAGAAACTCCAGATCGTCAGGACGATAATAACGGCGGCCACCCCCACGCTTCAGTGGCTTGATCTGCGGAAAGCGGGTTTCCCAGAACCGCAGCACATGCTGGGGCAGATCGAGATCATCCGCTGCCTCTGAAATGGTGCGAAAGGCATCCGGTGCCTTATTATCAATCATGCCAAGCTCCAGAAGCTGGAAAGGGCATCATTCATCCTCATCCGCCATTTCAAGGCCATTGATGCGACCCTTCAAAACATTGGAGGCCTTGAAAACCATTACCTTGCGCGGTGTAATGGGCACTTCAACACCGGTTTTGGGATTGCGCCCCACACGCTCCGCCTTGGAGCGCACGAGGAAAGATCCGAAGGATGAAAGTTTGACATTCTCGCCACGCTCGATGGCATCTGAAATTTCAGCCAGGATCAACTCAACCAGATCAGCCGACTCACTACGTGATAGACCGAGCTGTTTATAGACAGCTTCGGCAAGATCGGCCCGTGTGAGTGTCTGGTTGGCCACGTATCGTCCACTTCCTCGCTACAATCAGACAGCACGAAACCTGATTCAAGACTCGTTACTATCTCCCTGAATTTGTGACGTTATTCAGCTTATGCCGCATGGTCAACCGCAAAAAGTAAAGTCATGTCCCCGGAAGTGATCATGTCACCCGCTTTATCAGGGTACCTTTGTCGCAATCGGCATGAAGCGCCGCACACCGTGTCTCAGGACGAGATCAACGACTAATCCGATCAGAATGCCGAAGACCCCGGCCTGCGCAGCATCGACCAGCCAATTGACAAAGTCTGTCATCACCGTCGTCAGCGAGGAAACTGTTCTGGCAACACCCTGGATCGTATGCTCAAGGCCTGACAATCCATAAGAGGCCAACCCATGAATTATGATGCCACCGCCAACCCAAAGCATTGCAGCTGTGCCAACAAGGCTCAACATCCTGAGCAGCACCGGCATGCCTTTGACCAGTGCCTGCCCAACCGGCTTTGAGACAGGTCCTCCGCGCTGGGCCAAGGCCAATCCTACGTCATCCGCCTTCACGATGATTGCGACGGCCCCGTAGACCAGCATTGTGATGCCGATGCCGACAGCGGCCAGCACGGTAGCCTGCATGGCAAAAGAGGCTGTCGCCACCGAGGCCAAGGTGATCGCCATGATCTCGGCGGAGAGAATAAGATCAGTGCGGATGGCGCCCGCGACTTTTTCATCCTCCAGTGCCTGCGTATCAGCAGCGCTGCTCACGGCATCAGCAGCAGCCAAGGCATGATCATCCGGGACCAGCATATGGTGCAGTTTCTCATAACCCTCATAGCAGAGATAGGCCCCGCCCAGCATTAACAACGGCGTGATCAGCCATGGTGCCAATCCATTCAACAGCAGGCATCCCGGCAATAAAAACACAAGCTTGTTGATCAGCGAGCCCTTGGCGATCTTGGCAATGATGGGAAGTTCCCGGTCTGACGCAAAGCCCACGACATAGCGGGGTGTCACCGCAGCATCATCTATGACAATGCCCGCAGCCTTGGACCCGGCCTTGGCAGCCTGTGCTGCCACATCGTCCAGGGAAGCCGCAGCAACTTTTGCGATCGCGGCGACATCATCGAGAAGTGCCAGAAGACCGCCGCTCATTTTGTTATCCGATCACAGACATAGTTGAAGGCCAAATCAAATGCGTGCTCGCACTCGGAAAGCTAGGTGTCTATGCTTACTTCATGTCGCCGTACAGGGCGGCGGAAAAGGTGGCGTTTGGTTCACCGTTAAAACAAAAGAGTATCCTTGATGAAAAATCTTCTTGCTGTTGTCGCGCTATTAGGCGGGCTTGTGTTCGCACCATTCTCGCAGGTTGTTGCCAAGAACCTGGCTGTCCCAACCAAGGACCCTTCTGTCACACTCTCGGTGCCTGACACTTGGAAAATGGAAGAGATCACGCACGGATACTCCGCTGTATCACCCGGCAAGGACGTGTTCTTTTCGGTCGAGTTCGCCAACGCGCGCAATGTGAAGAAGCTGATGACGGACAATGATGCCTGGATGAAGGAAAACGGCATCAAGAAAGTAGAAGCCAAGCAGGTTGACGCACCCATAAACGGCATTCCAGCCACAATTTTCCAGTTCGACACCGTCGATAGCAATGGCAAAACGCTGGTCGAATTCATCATGATGGGGGCAGGCAAAGAGCGAATGATCATGTTCACACTTTGGGGTTCTGATGAAGAGCGCACCAAGCACGGCAAAGATATCGATGCCATCATGAGCAGCATCAAGCCTATCCAGTAGATCGATTAACGCGTTGCATGTGAGGGCATATCAGTGTCCTCACATCCTCACCATCACACTGCCCCAAGTGAAGCCGCCACCCATGGCTTCGAGCAGCACGAGTTGTCCCTGTTTGATGCGACCATCCTTGACAGCAGTATCCAGCGCCAGCGGAATGGACGCCGCCGAAGTATTGCCGTGCCTATCCACCGTGATCACCACTTTTTCGGGTGCAATGCCGAGTTTGTGGGCTGATGCATCAATGATTCGTTTGTTGGCCTGATGGGGTACGAACCAGTCGATATCCGCTGAGGTGAGGCCCGTTGCGGCGTATGCAGCTTCTATGACATCCGTGATCATGCCCACAGCATGCTTGAACACTTCCTTGCCCTGCATGCGCAGCATACCGACTGTCTTGGTGGAAGAAGGCCCGCCATCGACATAGAGCTTTTCGCGGTGGCGACCGTCAGAGCGCAAATGTGCGGTCAATACGCCGCAATCCGCAATCGTTCCCGTTCCATCCTGCACTTCCAGCACAACCGCCCCTGCCCCATCGCCAAACAACACGCAGGTTGTCCTGTCATCCCAATCAAGAATGCACGAGAAGGTTTCTGCACCAATTACCAAGGCACGCTTGTGCATGCCGCTGATCAGCATCGTGTTGGCGATGCTCAGTGCATAGACAAAACCTGAGCAGACCGCCGCGATGTCGAATGCTGCACCATGGGTAATGCCAAGGTTGAATTGCACCTGCGTGGCCGTGGAAGGAAAGGTATAATCGGGCGTGGCGGTAGCCAGGACAATGAGATCAATATCAGCGGGAGCAAGCCCCGCGTGCGAAAGAGCTGCCTCCGCCGCCCTTGTGGCCAAGACTGAAGTTGTTTCCTCAAACCCGCAAGAAATGTGGCGCTGGCGAATACCTGTGCGTTGGACGATCCACTCGTCGGATGTTTCCAGCCTGTCCGCCAGATCGGCATTTGTGACAATCTTGGCAGGCAAGGCGCTACCCGTGCCGCGAATGACAGAGCGCAACATCGTCAAACCCCTGATACCACTATGGGTGCGGCCACGGCATCTGCATCGACGATTGGGGCGCGGTGATAGGCCTCCAGCGTGCTGAGGATTTTTGCCTGAAGATCATGGCGCACCATGTCATACCCCATATCAATTGCCGAAGCGAAACCAAGAGCATCCGTGCCTCCGTGGCTCTTGATGACGATGCCATTGAGACCAAGGAACACACCGCCATTGGAGCGACGCGGATCCATTTTTTCTTTAAGCGCAGCAAAGGCACGACGCGCGAAAAGATAGCCGATCCTGGCCATAATCGTGCGGCTCATCGCGGCCTTGAGGTACTCGCCAATCTGCTTGGCAGTACCCTCGGCGGTTTTCAGAGCGATATTGCCGGAAAACCCTTCGGTCACAACCACATCTACAGTGCCCTTGCCGATGTCATCTCCCTCGACAAACCCCGCATAGGTGAGACCAGGTACGGGCCGCTCGCGCAAGATCTTGCCCGCCGCCTTCACTTCCTCGACGCCCTTGATTTCCTCGACGCCAACATTGAGCAAGCCGACGCTCGGGCTCTCGATATCAAAGACGATCCGCGCCATCGCAGATCCCATGACAGCGATATCGATCAATCGCTGCGCATCAGCCCCGATTGATGCGCCAACATCCAGCACAACCGATTCGCCCCTAATTGTAGGCCAGAGACCGGCAATGGCTGGCCGGTCAATGCTGGCCATCGTGCGCAGGCAAAATGTAGCCATAGCCATCAAGGCGCCCGTGTTGCCAGCCGAAACACAAACATCCGCCTCGCCTTTTTTCACCGCCTCGATGGAGAGCCACATCGATGATTTCCAGCGGCCCTTGCGCAGGGCAACGCTCGGCTTGTCGTCCATCAACACCACCACATCGCAGTGGTGAAAGGTTGATTGCGCCTTCAATTTGGGATGCTTGTCCAGAACAGGCATGACCACCTGTTCCTGCCCATAAATCACGAAATGCGCATCAGGATGACGCTCAAGGGCAGCCGCAGCACCCGGAATGATTACCGAAGGGCCATGATCGCCTCCCATGGCATCGATTGAAATACGGACGTTTTGCACCATGGGTACTGCTACCACCTTTTTATCGCCATGCCCCGCCGAGGTTTACCCTCATCAGGAAAAGGCGGAACAACTTCCGATATTCGAGCCTTACAACGCCTGCACGACAGCCGCTATGCTTTCGGATCGTTATCAACGCTGTTGATCATGACTTTTCAAGGCCCTTTTTAAGCGCTGCCAAGGCGGCAAAGGGATTTTCCGTGCCTTGCAAAGCGTCGCCTTGCGGCATTTCTACCCCCGGTTTGCGCGGATATGGATCCAGCGCCACTGCAAGATGATCAATGACCAGTGCCCAGATATCGAGGGCACCTCCCTCCAAAGGCTCAGGCGGGTCCTCGTCCTCCAGACTGCGTTCCACCTCGGCTTTGGAGATCGGTCCCAGTTTCTCGGGCGGCGCAAACCGCACATCGATATCCACGCTGATTGATACCGAAAATGCTTCCAGCGAGATGATGCAGGTCTGATGCACAGCGGCCTGCATTCTACCCGTAACATGCAGCATATCGCCACGGATGGGCACAAGCGTCAGATCGGCACTCAATTGCTCGCATGAAGCAAGATCAAGATGCGCAACGATCTGCGCAATTTCCGTGGCGGTTGCCTGAACACGAATTGTTTTTCCAGCCTTTGGCACCGAAACAGCAGGTATGCGCCGGGAAGGCAGGGACAGGATCCTACTCACTGGGAAACGGCCTGTGAGACAAAAACATTTCCAGCAATAATCCCCTCAAGATCAAGATTATCCAGATGATTGACCTGATTGCGTATCTGTTGCGCCAGAACTGTTGCCAGAGCTGGTTGATCCGCTTTTTCGATCACGTTGCGCGCCAGAGCCATTTCAAGCGCATCTGAACCTGCATCGGGCAACAGTGCCTTGTCATAAGCATCGGCACGACCATAAAAGGCCTGACCAAGTTTCTTTATCTTCTTGGGCACGGACACATCCCCTATGCCGATCTGACGCAGCGAGTCATCCAGATCGAGAAAGAAACGGTCAACCAGTTCCTGCGCCAGAGAATCAGCGGGAGGCGGCAGTTCCCTCAGGCGGCGCAGCACGAGCGCCACATGCAGACCAAGTAATTCAAACCGCCCCATGACGGTGTCTGGCACACCACAAACACGATAGAGATACGGTGAGCGTGCTGCGGCCACGATATCGCCGTAAAGCCGCTCCACCGAGGGCATCGCTTTTTTGCGTGAGAACAGTCCAAAAACCATGCGTTTTCCGATTCATTCCATTCTTGACAGGGCTGATGGCCGAGAGAGAGTTGCGCGTTTCGTTTCCGCAAGCTACCAACCACTTCAAGTCAGGCGTCATATAGGCGCTTGTGTGCGGCTCTCATAGGTCAGTTTCCATGCAGGCGAAAAAATTAAGCACCCGTATCCGGACCATCGGTCTGGCGTTGACACTGGGCGCAACACTCGGATTGGCCGCCTGCGAGGGCGATGTCATCAATCGCGGCTGGCAGATTGACGACAAGGGTCTGGAGCAGATCAGGCCCGGTGCTGCGGCTGAGCAGGTTCTGCTGGTGCTGGGAACCCCCTCCACTGTTTCAACCGTTGGCGGCAAGACATACTATTATGTCTCGCAACGCCTGACACGCCGCTTCCAGTTCATGGCGGAAAGCCTGCAAGACCAGCGTGTCGTGGCGATTTATATCGACAACAAGAACAAGGTTTCCCGCGTGGCCAATTTCGGCCTTCAGGACGGCGTGCTGTTTGACTTCATCAGCCGCACAACACCGACAGGCGGTGAAGAGATCACGATCCTTCGGCAAATCTTCCGCCTGAGCAATCTGCTGGGACCCCCCGCACAGTAGCGCTCCGGTTACTCTTCATGTCCCTTCTCCCGTCTGCGGTCCGAAGTCGGCTTCTGGACCTTGGTAAAGGCGTGAAACGCGCTGATCTGGCATCACGGTCAGATCGGATAACCCAGACTTACAAGAACAAACGAAATTCCAGCGCGGCGATGCTGAGCACCGAAGACGCGCTGGCTTATGCCATGACGCGCATGCCAGCGACATTTGGCGCCACAGCAAAGGCCTTGCAGGCATTGGTTGATGCGGCTGGACCACTGTCGCCTGCAACATTGCTGGATGTTGGCTGCGGCCCCGGCACCGCGACCATTGCTGCGGTGGATATTTTTCCCGATCTGCAAAATGTCGTTCTCATGGACCGTAACGGTCCTTTCTTGACGCTTGCGAATGATCTTGTGGGTAGCGTTGTTGCTGACGCGCAGATGTCTGTCATCAATCAGGACATCACACGGAACGAGACGTTCCCCACCGCTGATCTGGTGATCGCCAGCTATGTCATGGTCGAGCTTGATCCGGCTCTCGCCTCTGTTCTGGCCAAGAAACTCTGGGCGGCCAGCGCACAGGCTTTGGTTTTGGTGGAGCCAGGCACGCCGGAAGGTTTCAGGCGACTTCAAGACATACGGACGGCCCTGATCAGCGAAGGCGCGACGGTCGCCGCTCCTTGCACGCACGAGAACACATGCCCCATGACTGGCGAAAACTGGTGCCGTTTTATGGCGCGCGTTCAGCGCAGCCGTGACCATCGCATGCTGAAACAGGCGGCACTGGCCTATGAAGACGAGCCATTTGCCTATCTGGCACTTGTTCGAAATCCTGCCAGTCGACGCGAAAATCACAGGATCGTGGCAAGCAGCACGATCACCAAGATTGGAGTTTCCTTGCCAGCTTGCGGTAAAGCGGGTCTGGAAACACTCCATGCCAGCAAGCGCGATGTGAAAAAACATAAGTATTTCAAGAGACTCGAATGGGGAGATACGGTTGAGAATCTGATTCCAGAGACTCTGGCAGAGGGTTAGAATGCAGGAATGGACAAAGACTTGATGTTACGCTCTTAGGCGACAACCGGTTGACTTTTTCAGCCTATTCATGCAGTTGAACATCATGTTCAAGATATACATTCGAGCCCGACGTTTGATTACCTGCCATCCCGGCGTGTGAACCTGCGACTGTTCGATAATCTGAACACCGTCATGACCGCGCCACAGAGCGCGGTTTTTTATTGTCCCGCGTGAACCCTATCTCCCGAAGGACCAGACACATGAACCAGATGACCGCCCCCCGGCATTTCAAGATGCAGCAGACAACGCCCGCGATCTTCATTGACGGCGAGGCTGGCACAACAGGCCTCCAAATCCGCGAGCGCCTTGAGGGCATGGCATCGGTTCGCGTCATCAGTATTGATCCTGCCAAACGCAAGGACCCTCATGCCCGCATGGCAATGATGCGGCAGGCTGACCTGATGATCCTCTGCCTGCATGATGACCACGCCCGCGAGGCTGTTGCCATGGCTTGCGAGCTTGGCAAGGACGCACCGCGCATTCTGGATGCTTCGACCGCACACAGAGTGGCAGCCGACTGGACCTACGGATTTGCCGAACTGGCTCCCGGCATGGCTGATTCCATCCGCAAGGCACAAAAGGTATCCAATCCGGGTTGTTATCCCACCTGCGCCATCGCCCTGCTGCACCCGCTGGTGGATGCAGGGCTTATACCGGCAAATTCTCCGCTCAGCATCAATGCTGTATCGGGCTATTCCGGTGGCGGGCGCGCCATGATTGAGGGCTATGAGGCAGGGGCTGCCCCTTCGTTTGAACTTTACGGACTGGGCCTTGAGCACAAGCACGTTGCGGAAACAATGCTGTATGCGGGCCTGACAACACGGCCCATCTTCGTGCCGTCCGTGGGTAATTTCCGGCAAGGCATGCTCGTCAGCATTCCGTTGCATCTGGATAGCTTGCCCGGCATGCCGACAGGACAGAATCTCGAAGAGACGCTTATGCGGCACTATGCCGGATCGGAATTCGTGAAGGTGATTGAAGCAACGGCGCAAAAAGCAGAGGGTGGAAAGCTGGAAGCCGAAAGCCTGAATGGCACCAATCTGCTGGAATTGCGTGTTATTGCCAACGAGGCACGTCGCCATGCCGTGCTTGTCGGCAAGGTGGATAATCTGGGCAAGGGTGCATCTGGTGCGGCTGTGCAGAACCTTAAGCTGATGTTGGGAGTTTGATTATGCCTGCCTATAATGGTGATGATCTGGCAGCAATAACCGCTGCAACGCAGACCTACCTTGATGCCTTGCATACTGGCGATGCTGACAGGATCGCGTCGGTGTTCCTGCCTTCGTCAGCCCTGACACAGGTTTTCGAGAATGACCTGAAGATAACACCGCGCGATGTCTGGCTGGATGCGGTTCGCACCCGACCGTCGCCAAAAGCACAGGGATTGACGCGCCATGATCACGTACTGACCGTTGATCTGATTAGCGATACACTGGCTCATGTGAAAGTGAAATGCGCCATTCCACCGCGCTACTTCATCGATATCCTGTCTTTTGTAAAACTGGATGGGCAATGGCGCGTGGCACAGAAAGTGTTCACGACGGAGTTGCGCGCGTAGATCAAATATCGGGATCCTGCCGCAACAACCGCTCAGCTTCAGCCAGGTCATCGGGCGTATTGGCATTGAAGAACGGATCGCAGGGCACCATCGGCCATTCGACTGAGGCCACTGTGTAACGTGCGCTGAACCTGTCGATCTTGCGCAGGCCCTCGTCCACCAGCGCCTTGCGCAAGTCATGCCGCAGGGAAACATCCCAAAGTGCAATGGTTGGCTGGGCAAAGCCGCCGGAATGGGCGACTGCTATGCGCGATTCATGGATGGTCAGGACGGCGAGCAGGCGCGGCACAATATCCTTCGGCAGAAACGGGCAATCCGCCGCCACACTCAGTATGAGCTTGGCAGAGGTCATCTCGGCAGCATAGTCCATGCCTGCAAGTATACCGGCCAAGGGACCAGGATGATCGGCCAGATCATCGGCAATCACCGGCAGATCGAAGGTTTCAAATCGCTCGGCGCTGCCATTTGCATTGATGATCAACCGCTCCACCTGTGGGCCAATGCGGCGGATCACACGCAGCAGGATAGGCACGCCACCAACCGCCTTGAGGGATTTGTCTCCCCCGCCCATGCGCGATGCCAGACCACCCGCCAGAATGACGCCGGTTATCATGTCAGATTGCCAGCTTGAGACAATGATTCAACGTGTTCATGCATCGATTCCACTTCCCTTGCGACGACTTTTGCTCGATTCATCAGCAACATACGCCAGATCCTGATCAAAGTGAATCCGCTCGGCGCCTGCCAGCGCAATGAACCGCTTGCCCTTGGCACGGCCAATCAGCGTCATGCCAATCTGCTGCGCAAGCTCTACACCCCAGGCCGTGAAACCGGAGCGCGAGATCAGCACGGGGATTCCCATCCGGGCGGTCTTGATCACCATTTCTGAGGTCAAACGGCCTGTCGTGTAAAAGATTTTATCTCCCCCCGTAATGCCGTTACGGAACATCCAGCCCGCCACCTTATCCACGGCATTATGACGGCCAACGTCTTCCATGTAGACCAACGGCTGATCCTGATGGCACAGCACGCAGCCATGGATGGCACCGGCTTCCAGGTACAATGAGGGCGTCAGGTTTATGATTGCGGTCAGACGATAGAGCCACGAGGTGCGAAAGCTCGACCGAGGCAGTTTTACCTTGTCGAGCTGCTCCATCAGGTCGCCAAAGGCCGTACCTTGTGCGCAGCCGGAGGTGAGGGTTTTCTTGCGCAGTTTTTCCTCAAAGTTCGTCTGGCGTTCGGTGCGCACAACAATCACTTCCAGATCATCGTCGAAATCCACGTCGATGACAATATCATCTGCCTTCAGCATGTTCTGGTTGAGCAGATAGCCGATGGCGAGTTCCTCGGGATGATCGCCAATGGTCATCATGGTGACAATTTCGCGGGCGTTGAGATAGAGTGTCAGCGCCCGTTCTACTGTGACACGGGTGGTGACGGCTGCACCCGTATGATCCACACCGGTGACTTCCCGCGTCAATCGATCATCATGAGGATCAGGCTGAACAAGGTAGCTTTCGGTACTGTTTGGTTTTTGCGCCATGCGCGCTATGTGAGGCTGATCGCAATCTGATTACAAGTGCCCGCCCAGAAAAGACTATGTGCAGAAATGACCATGATGACGACTGTGCTCGATCTCAAAGGGCTGAAATGCCCTCTCCCCGCCCTGAAAACGCGCAAGGCCCTAACCAAGGTTATGGCGGGCGACACGCTTGAGGTGCTGTGTACGGACCCAATGGCTTCGATTGATATACCCAACCTGATCCGCGAAACCGGTGATGTACTGGTTTCGCAGGTGTCCGAAGATGCTGTGATGCGCTTTGTAATCCGGAAGACGCCATGAGGTTACTGTCTCTTCTCGTCGTCCTTGTGCTCCCGCTCCCCGCTTTGGCGGAAATGCGCGGCCATGGCGGCCCAGTTCGGGCGTTGGCCATTACAGCCGACGGTGAGACAGCCATCAGCGGCAGCTTTGATGCGTCAGTGATTCGGTGGTCTCTGGCAAAGGAAACCGCTGAGCAGGTACTGCGCTTTCACCCCAGCGCCGTTACCAGCATCGCGTCCTTGCCGGGCGGCTGGGCCGTTTCAGGTGGTGAGGATGGCAGGATCGCGCTGTGGAAACCGGATGAAGCCAAGCCGATTGCCGTACTTGAAGGCCACACGGGCCCTGTGTCAGCGCTCGCAACATCCGAAGCCATCGGCGGCATCGCCTCAGCCTCATGGGACGGCACCACACGCGTGTGGATCGGCAGCGGCATCGTCTCCAACACATCGCTGGTGTTTGAGGGCCACAAAGGCAATGTCAACGGGGTGGCTTTTGCAGCTGACCAGAAAAACATTGTTTCCGCCGGTTACGACGCCACGCTGCGCATCACGCCGCTGGCAGGTGGCGCAGTGACCTCCGTGCAACTGCCCACGCCTCTCAACGCCGTACGCGTTGCGTTTGACGGCGAAATCATTGCCGCCGGGGCTGACGGCAGGCTCTATTTGCGCAAGCCGGACGGATCGGAACGCTTGACGGTGGAGGTGCAGGATATGCCCATCACTTCGCTGGCGCTATCGGACGATGGCGAAATGATTGCCGCCGCAGGGTTGCGCGGTGCGGTGAAAATCCTGTCCCGCGACACTGGCAAAGAGATATCCACACTCGTGGGTCCTGGCCTGCCTGTCTGGTCGCTGGTATTTCATCCCGATGGCAAGACGATCCTGACCGGCGGGGCGGACCGTGTGGTGCGTAAATGGACCGTGGCGACCGGCCAGCCGCTGTCCCCTGCCAATGCACCCAAGGCGGATTTTCCCCCCGCCATGATGAACGAGCGCGGCGCACAGGTGTTTCGCGCCTGCGATGCCTGCCACACTGTGACGCCCGACGGCGGTAACCGGGCCGGACCCACACTGCACGGCGTGTTTGGCCGCAAGATCGGCACCGCGAAGGACTATGTCTATTCGGAGAGTTTCGCCAGCCACGCGATAACCTGGGACGCCGGAACGATTGCGCGGTTGTTTCGCGACGGGCCGGCTGTGGTAACGCCGGGCACCAAGATGCCTGAGCAGAAGATCATTGATCCGGAGGATTTGAAAGCAATGGTGGAGTGGCTGGAGAAAGTGACAAGGTAGATGAGCGACCTCTCAACTGCATAAACACACGTGTAAAATCTTGTCCTGAGGATGCATTACGGGACCATGATATAAATTGCATACATTCACCTTGCTTTGGACACCCCTCATCCGATCTTCTCCCGCACGGGGAGAAG
>JANMLW010000066.1:0-14660 GCA_031372765.1 Hyphomicrobiales bacterium | reverse complement strand
GAAAACCGATGCGCCGTTCCACGAGGCGGATTTGCAGCCGTTTGCACCAAACTCTGCGGTGCATTTATCCATGCTGTCGAACTTTGGCGCATCGGCCAGCGCTGCGGGTTCGGCACTTTTGAATTCGTCGTCGCAGCGTGTCGCTGTCAAAATTTGAGAACTCAGGCATTCTTCCTTGCTGGCAAAGGCAAGGGTCTGAAAGCCATCCTGCTGTTCCAGTGACTTTGCACCTGTTTCAATCGGTGGTGTTTCACTCCTTGGCCAGAAAGTGACCGCAATCAGGACGCCAACGGCCCCAAGGGCGATGTATTCAGAGCGCTTCAATGATGCCTCCTATCGTTGGATAGTAGGTCATGGACGCGGCATTCAGCATGCCGGCCATGATCGAGATGGCAGCGACCACGATGGCCGACGCCATGGCGTTCTGCTGGATGTTTTGCGACAGGCCGGGGATGAGCCAGCGAGCCACCGCATAGGCCAATAGCTGGACTACCAGCGCAATCGAACCCCACAGCACACAATCCGGCACGCTGGAGGCCTGCGCAATCGCCTTGGACAGCGGCAGCGAAAAGCCAATCATCGAGCTGCCGAAAGCAATGGCCGCCGATGCATTGTGCTTGCGGATCAGGTCAAGCTCATCGTGCCCGGTTATGCGCACATAGATCACCCCGAAGATGAAGCTGAGCGCGATGCCAACTGCCGCATAGAGCAGAAAATTGGGCAGGCCGGAGAGCGATGGATAAATCATGGTCATGATAAGGTCCTTTGAACCCGGTCTGGTACCGCGCGCTCCCGCATTGCGGTGAATCGTTTGTAGGGCAATCGATGCCAAGCCAGTAGTGCACAACATGCCACAAAAGCCGAAAGCAGCAAGAGGGCAAAAGAAAAGGCCCCGGTTTGCGCCGGGGCCTTTCGTCCTGTGACAGTGGCGATTTTTTTATTTCTTGGCTGAAACCAGGCTGGGGTTCAGCTTGTCGTAATCGCGCTTGACCAGATCCTTGAAGCCGGCCGGTGTGCGGTCAACCTTGCTTGGTACGATCGCGCCCAGATCTTCCAGTCGCTTCTTGGTGCCTGCATCATCCAGCGCCTTGTCCAGCGCATCGACGATTTTGGCGACCGCATCAGCGGGCATACCCATGGGGCCGATGATACCGTTCCACGCTTCAATCTGGAACCCTGGCAAACCTGCTTCGGTCGTGGTTGGGACATCCGGCAGGGCTGGCGAGCGCTTCTCGGAAGCGACGGCATAGGCATTGATCGTGCCGGCTTTCACCTGTCCGATGACGCTCGGTATCTGGTCACACATGAAATCAACCTGCCCGCCAACGAGATCGTTCAGGGCAGGGCCGGTGCCGCGGTAGGGCACCGAGTTCAGGTCTGCCAGACCAAGTTGTGCCTTGAGGAGGGTGCAGGTTGTCCAGGATACGGCTCCGACACCGGCATGGGCTTCATTCACCTTGGTGGGATTGGCTTTGAGGTAAGCCACGAACTCTTTCAGATCCTTGGCCGGAAAGGCCTTCTTGGCCACGATGAGAATGGGTGTGCCGCCAGCAACGCCGATATGCTGAACGCCATCAAGCGGCTTGTAGCGCAGATCGGGGAAGAGGGCTGGAGCGGCCGAAAGCGTGCCAAGGTGGCCCATGGCAATGGTGTAGCCATCAGGTGTAGCTGCCGTGGCACGTGTTATGCCGGTGGTGCCGCCTGCGCCCGCCACGTTCTCGATGATGATCTGTTGGCCAAGAGTCTTCGACATGTTCTCGCTAACGATGCGGGCGATGATGTCGGTCGGGCCACCGGCGGCAAAAGGCACGATCATGGTTATCGGCTTGTTCGGAAAACCCTGGGCGAGGGTAGCGTCGGTTGAGAGTGCCAGTCCGACAGCGCCAAGCAGCAGCGCCCGTTTTGTTGTTTTGAACATTGGTTCCTCCATGATCCGGCGTTTCCGGCTTGATCGCGATATAGTCACAAAAAAGCGCGGTAACCAGTGGTGATTACCGCGCATCTGTTGCTTTTTTTAACGCTGTTACTCGGTAAACACCTCGTCGCGTTTTTTCTGCATGGCTGGCAGAAGCGCAAAGACCAGCATCACGATGGCAACGATCAGGAAGCCTGCCGAAAGCGGGCGTTCAATGAACACCCAGAGGCTGCCGCGCGAGATCAGCATGGCCTGGCGGAGCTTTTCTTCCATCAGACGGCCCAACACGAAGGCAATCAGCATGGGGGCTGGCTCAAAGCCGTTCTTGAGCAGGAAATAGCCGAACAGGCCGAATACACCGGTGATCAGCACATCAAATGGCTGGTTGTTCACCGAGTAGATGCCGATGCAGCAGAACAGAAGAATGGCCGGGAACAGCATGCGGTAAGGCACCTTGAGCAATTTCACCCACAGGCCAATGAGCGGCAGGTTGATGATCAGCAGCATCAGGTTGCCTACCCACATCGATGCGATCATGCCCCAGAACAGTTCAGGCTGCTTGGTCATGATCTGCGGACCCGGCACGATGCCGTGAATGGTCATTGCACCCACCATGATGGCCATGACGGCGTTGGGTGGAATGCCGAGGGTCAGCATCGGGATAAAGGACGTTTGCGCACCGGCATTGTTGGCCGCTTCTGGTCCTGCAACGCCTTCAATCGCGCCACGACCGAAACGTGAAGGGTCCTTGGCAATCTTTTTTTCGATCGTGTAGGAAGCGAATGGTCCCAGCACCGCGCCGTTGCCAGGCAGGATACCCAGGATCGAGCCGATGAACGTGCCACGCAGGATCGGCATGGCCGAATCCTTCATGTCCTGTTTGGTTGGCATCAGGCCTGTGACCTTGCCGGTCACGACATCGCGGGTTTCGGGGTTTTCCAGATTGCGCATGATTTCGGCAAAGCCGATCACGCCCATGGCGAGGGTGGCAAACTCAAGACCGTCAGCCAGTTCGAGCAAGCCGAAGGTCAGGCGTTGTTCGCCCGATTCCAGATCGGAGCCGATGGTGCCCAGGAGTAGGCCGAGGCAGACCATGGCCAGCGCCTTGACTACGGAACCACGGGCGAGGGCCACGGCAAAGATAAGCCCCATGACCATCAGCGAGAAATAGTCAGCCGGGCCGAATTTCAGTGCCAGAGCAGTGAGCGGAACGCCGAGAACAGCAATGACCAGTGTAGCCACGCAACCGGCAAAGAACGAGCCAATGGCGGCTGTTGCCAGCGCTGCACCGGCGCGGCCCTGCTTGGCCATCTGGTGGCCATCGAGCACTGTAACCACCGACGTTGCCTCACCGGGGATATTGACCAGAATGGCTGTCGTCGAGCCGCCGTATTGCGCACCATAATAGATTCCCGCCAACATGATCAGCGCGCCGGTAGGATCGAGCTTGTAGGTGATGGGAAGCAGCATAGCGATGGTGGCGATGGGGCCAACACCGGGCAGAACGCCAATAAGCGTTCCGATCAGGGCACCCATGAGGCACAGCAGGACGTTGACAGGCAGCGAGACGATCAGACTGCCTGCACCGGGCCAGATATCGACAGGTACAAATTTGAAAACAACGGCAAGGCCGCCGAGCAGATTGGCAAAGACTTCCATTTTACAAATCCCCCGGTCTTATTTCAGAAATGTCGGCCACAGCGGAATAGGCTGGCCGAGGGCGAATGGAAAAAGCAGTGCGCAGAAGGTGGTGATGGCAATGGCAAAAACCACGCCTTCCTTTATCTCAAAATCATCGACCGCAGAGCCCGCCAGCATCACCGTGATGACGCCTGTGATAGCCAGACCAAGGGTGCGGATGGCTAGGCCAAAAAACACAACGGCCAGAATAACGAAAAGTGGCCCGCGCCATGGAAAGCGTTCCAGCTTGGGGCCACGGGAGGTAAAACTCGAAACGATGATGAGCACTGAAAGACCAGCGAGAATGCCGCAGAACAGGCGCGGAACCGTTCCTGCTCCAAAGGAAAATCCACGCATGCCGCTCAACTTGGTCATGCCTACATAGGCAACAACCGTCAGAGCCAGCAAGGCCAGTCCACCGACGAAATCCTGCGGACTTTTGATAAGCCCCTGCATTCTGCCATTCTCTTCCGCCATTCGGAATACTCCCCTAACCACATATTCATTCAGCGTTTTTTCAGGGCTAGCCTGTTTTCGAGCAACCTGCAATTGCCTCAAATCAGTTATCGAACAATTTTTGATGGATCATAGGTTTTCGCCACGATGCGCAATGCGCTGATCATGTCATCACGCAGTCCGTGTTTTTGCTGCGGCCGCCATGCCATGCCGACAAAAGCGCCTGGCAACTGTGGGTCCAGTTCCACATTGGTGATGGCTCTGTAGCATATGCCTGGTCGACTGAGGCTCATCACCCAGTCTGGCACAAGGGCAATGCCAATATCCGCGGAGACCATGGCCAGCATGGCGGGCTTCTCCGTTGTTTCCTGCACGATGCGCGGTACGCAAGAGGCGCTGGCGAAGTATGCCATCACCAGATCGTAAGCATAAGGCCGCGCCCGCTTGGCCGGGATGATAACGGGCTGATCGCGCAGATCAGCCATTGTCAGGTGTGACTTGCTGGCCAGTGGATGTGTATCGGGCAGGATTGCCACCAGACGTTCTTGCCGCAATGCTTCAAAGGGAAATTCAGTCACGGTCATGGGGGGACGGATAAGCGCAATGTCCAGTCGACCTGTGCGCAGCATTTGCAGCTGCGGGGCTGTCATGGTTTCGGTGAGGCGGATATCGACGGTCGGGTTGGCATCGCGCAACAGCTTGATGGCCTGGGGCAGAATGCTGGCAGAAGCACTGTCGATGGCGCCAACCCGCAAGGTCATGCGGTTGCTGTCGGCAATCTCGCGGGCATTGCGTGCGGCTTCCTCGGTGCGCGCCAGAATGGCCTGCGCGTCCTCCAGAAATCCCAGCCCGGCCTTTGTCAGCGTAACGGCCCGCGTGGTGCGCTGGAGCAGCGGCGCGCCGATCTCTTCCTCCAGCGTTCGCACCATCCGTGACAGGGCGGGTGGTGCAATATGCAGGCGTTCAGCGGCGCGGCCGAAGTGCATTTCCTCGGCCACGGCAATGAAACAGCGAAGCTGGCGCAGGTCCATGACAGACGGATGGTATCAGTTGCCCGTCACGCCGGCGGCTTTGATGACCGGCGTCCATTTCGCCACTTCGCTGATTACGAGATCGCTCAGGGCCTTGGGTGTCATGCCTTCAGCCGTCGGCGGTTCCACGCCCAGTTCGAGGTAGCGCTTCTTGACGACCTCATCGGTCAACGCTGCGCGACCTGCCTTGTTAAGCGCTTCGGTGATGACTTTTGGGGTGTCCTTTGGTGCAAACATGGCATTCCAGCCGCTAACGATGAATGCCGGCATACCCTGTTCGGTCGAGGTTGGCACATCGGGTGTCTGTGGTGCGCGGGACGTGCCTGCGACAACCAATCCCTTCAGCAATTTCGCCTGAATTTGCGGAACAGCTGCCACGGATTGATCGCAGACATAATCGATCTGACCGCCAAGCAGCGCCTGCATGGCTGGGCCTGAGCCGCGGAAGGGCACATGGGTAACCTTCACGCCCAACAGCGATTCCATGAACAGGCAGGTGAGATGCGATGTTGCGCCCACCCCACCCGAACCATAGTTCAATTTGGCGGCATTGGCTTTGACATAGGCCACAAACTCGCGGAAATCCTTCACCGGCAGATCCTGCTTTGGCAACACATACATCGGCGTACCGCCGGTGTTGACGATGGGTTCGAAATCCGTGCGCGGGTCATAGGTCAATTTGTCACCGTAGATGCCGACGCTGGCGGCCTGTGTGCCAAGGTTGCCCATCAGCAAGGTGTAACCATCGGGGGCTGCGCGCTTCACCCGTGTTGCGCCTGTGGTGCCACCTGCACCGCCGACATTTTCCACCACGACCTGCTGGCCCAGTGTGCGCGACATGTGATCCGCCATGATGCGTGCCACCACGTCTGTGGTGCCGCCAGCGGCAAAAGGCACCACGAGGGTTATCGGGCGTGTGGGGTAGGACTGCCCCATGACCGTGCCCGTGAGGATCAGGGAAAAGGCGGCTGCAACCAGTGCAATGCGACGTGTTTTCATTGTTGTTCCTCCCAGAACGTGTGATTTTTTTCCTGTCCTTGCAGTAGACTTGCCAACACAATAGCGCTTTGTCCTGATTTAATTAAGCTGTTTTGATTATGAATTATTTCGATATTATTCCTGATTGAAGCCTTGTCCTAGATTAGGATATCACTGTCCGAAACAAGATTTCCATGAGGAACGCCATGAGTGTAAGCAACCGTCGCTATCGCATCGCTGTCATCGCCGGGGACGGCATTGGTCAAGAGGTGATGCCCGAAGGCGTACGCGCACTGGAGGCCTCCGCCAAGAAGCATGGGTTTCAGCTTGAACTCGATCACTTCGATTTTTCGAGCTACAATTATTACGCCAAACACGGCCAGATGCTGCCGGAGGATTGGAAAGAGCAGATCGGTGGAC
Organism: Hyphomicrobiales bacterium; assembly: GCA_031372765.1. Lineage (GTDB taxonomy): Bacteria > Pseudomonadota > Alphaproteobacteria > Rhizobiales > Beijerinckiaceae > JADCCX01. The sequence goes on along the minus strand of JANMLW010000066.1, from coordinate 8,180 downwards.
ATGATGCCATCTTCTTTGGCGCTGTCGGTATGCCGGACAAGATACCGGATCACATCTCGCTCTGGGGATCATTGCTGCGATTCCGGCGGGATTTTGACCAGTACGTGAATCTTCGTCCGGTGAAACTGATGCCCGGCGTGCCGTCACCGCTGGCAGGCCGCAAACCCGGCGATATCGACTTCTACGTTGTGCGTGAGAACACCGAGGGCGAGTATTCTTCCGTTGGCGGCCGCATGTACGGCGGCACAGAGCGCGAGATCGTCATCCAGGAAACCGTGATGTCCCGTATCGGTGTGGACCGTATCCTCAAGTATGCCTTTGAACTCGCCATGCGCCGCCCGAAAAAGCACCTGACCTCGGCTACCAAATCCAACGGCATTTCCATCACCATGCCCTATTGGGATGAGCGCGTGGCCGAGATGAAGAAGGGCTACCCGGACCTCAAGGTGGATCAATACCACATCGATATTCTCACGGCGCATTTCGTGCTGCATCCGGACTGGTTCGATGTGGTGGTCGCCTCCAACCTGTTCGGCGATATCCTGTCTGATCTGGGACCCGCCTGCACCGGCACCATTGGCATTGCGCCATCGGGCAACATCAACCCGACGGGGGATTTCCCGTCCCTGTTCGAGCCAGTGCATGGTTCAGCACCTGATATTGCAGGTCAGGGCATTGCCAATCCAGTCGGGCAAATCTGGTCCGCAGCCATGATGCTGGAGCATCTGGGCGAGAAAGTCGCCCATGACGAGATTGTGGGGGCCATCGAGCGGACCCTGTCGAGCGCCAATGGTCGCACGCGTGATCTGGGTGGCAAACTGTCCACTGTTGAGGCAGGAAAGGCTGTTGTAAGCGAGATATAGGGTATCCCACTTTCTTCCTTCTCCCCTTGCGGGAGAAGGTGTCATGCGGCACGCATGACGGATGAGGGGTCGACCGGAACCTCATTGATGTGAAACCCCTCATCCGACCTTTGCTGACGCAAAGGCCACCTTCTCCCGCAAGGGGAGAAGGAAAGGACCGTGCGAATGCCCTCCACTCCAGCCGACAGCATCCTTTTTCCCGGCTTTCGCACCTTTGATGTGGATGCAAGCGGAGTGACTATTCACGGCGTGATCGGCGGCTCTGGTCCGCCTGTGTTGCTGCTCCACGGCTATCCGCAGACACATGTGATCTGGCACCGGATTGCGGGTGAACTCACCAAGCGGTTTACTGTGGTGGCTACAGACCTGACGGGGTACGGCGACAGCGCCAAGCCGGTGTCCGATGCGCAGCATACGCATTTCCAAAAATCAGCCATGGCGCGGGATCAGCTGCTGGCGATGCGGGCGCTTGGCTTCGAGCGCTTTCATCTGGTTGGTCATGACAGGGGAGGACGCGTGGCGCATCGCATGGCGCTGGATTATCCCGGTGCCGTGCAGACCCTGACCACGCTCGATATCGCGCCAACCCTGCACATGTATCAGAACACTTCGGATGCATTTGCGCGTGCTTACTGGCACTGGTTTTTCCTGATCAAGGCGGCACCCGTGCCTGAAACCATGATTGGTGCTGATCCGGCTTTTTTCCTGCGTCAGCATATGAGCCGCGGGCCCTCGGGTGTCGATCTTTTTGATCCTGTTGCCTTCGACGAGTATCTGCGTTGCTTCAACGATCCCGGCGCGATCCATGCCACCTGTGAGGATTACCGGGCTTCGGCTAGCGTCGACTTGGCGCAGGATGCGGGTGATATCGGGCGGCTGAAAATTCAGTGCCCTATGCTGGCGCTCTGGGGTTCGAAAGGGGCTGTTGGCCAATGCTTCGATGTGCTCGCGAGCTGGCGTGCATGGGCAGATGATGTGCGCGGCGAAGCGGTTGAATCAGGCCATTATCTTCCCGAGGAAGCGCCGGAAGCCTTGCTGGCAGCATTGGCAAGGCACTTGCGGTGATTGCCATGATGTCGAAGCGTGCGCGTAACGAGCCTCGCGATAGACCATAAGCAACGGATTCCCTCGTTTCTCGAGGCATGGCGCTGCCAAGCACCTCGAAATGAGGTGACAGCAATTGCTCCCCACGCCGTTTCCCTCTAAGCCTCACGCCAATCACAAGAGGCATCATGTTCGGAATACCCTTGAATGAGCTTGCTTTTGTCGTCATCGGCCTGCTTGCAGGGGGTGTAGCCACGGGATTGCTTGCGGGACTGTTCGGAGTCGGCGGCGGCGCCATCATCGTGCCTGTCGCTTATGGTGTCTTCGGGCTGATGGGCGTAGCGGAAGACCTGCGCATGCCCCTCTCGGTAGGCACCAGCCTTGCGGTCATCATCCCCACCTCCATCCAGTCTTTCCGCACGCATTATGCCAAGGGTGCTGTGGACATGGAGGTGCTGAAGCTCTGGGCCTTGCCTGTGGTTCTGGGGGTGTTTCTCGGAGCCTATGTGGCGCGCTATGCCCCGCCCAGCCTGTTCAAGATCGTCTTCATCGCTGTCGCCACATTGACCGCGACCAAGCTGTTTCTGGGCGGTGACAGATGGCGTATTGGCGATGTGCTGCCATCGGGCCTGCCGATGCGGTTTTGCGGAGGCCTGATCGGGCTGCTGTCCTCGCTCATGGGCATCGGTGGCGGGCAGCTGTCCAATGTATTCCTAACAGCTTACGGACGCCCGATCCACAATGCCATCGCCACTTCCGCGGGTCTTGGTATTCTTGTCTCGGTTCCCGGGGCCATCGGCTATATGATTGCCGGCTGGCCAAAAATGGGCGCGCTTCCGCCGCTTTCCATCGGATTTGTCTCGCTGATCGGTCTGCTGTTGATTGCCCCGACCAGTTCGTTCTTCGCCCCTTATGGCGCAAGGCTTGCGCACAGGTTGCCCAAGCGGAAACTGGAGATGGGCTTCGGCATTTTTATGGTGATTGTCAGCCTCAGGTTCCTGTGGTCGATTGTGGGATGATTGCGCCTACCCTGCGCAGCTGTTCTTCAATCACAGGGTAACGGGCGATGCTGGCAGTCAGGCGTTTTTGCCAATTTGGACCACGTGCCATCGCGTCCTCGTAGGCTTCGCGCAGATCATCGGGTCTGTCTTCTGCAAGAGCAATGATCAAGAACGCAGCTTGTCGGCGATCCTTGCGCGCTTTCAGACTATCAGCGCCATCTCTGCGTCTGTCAGCAATGATCAGTTTGTGAATGGCAAAGCGTTCTGGGCGTGGAATTTGCACAAGTACACCGCTGCGGTAGGGTACGGCTGCCTTGATAGGCTCTGCAAGCAGGTAGTTCAGGTAATGCAGTGATTGGGCATGAACGCCAAGGGCTTTGAGAGGGCGCAATCCTTCGTCCTCAGCGAATGACGGCGTCAGAAACTCAACAAGTGTTTCGCTGCGTGTCTGCCGCCAGCGCCATGTCTTGTCGCGCTCAAGGCTTGGCACGGGATCGAAGGCGAAATCGCCTAGAACCTTGTTCAGAGGCTCGGATACCGTGTCCTCCAGCGCTAAGGACAGGCGCTCGAAACTGGCGATATCAACGTCATTTGTTTGTGCGGCATCATCAAAATTCATGCGCCAGCCAAGCTCGCCTTCATAGAGTCGGAAAGCCACTGTTCCAACAACCGTTCCCCCAAGGCGAAAAACGCCGGACCCGGCAAGAGCCGCCAGAAGGCTGGCCATGAAGGTGTCTATTCCCAGAAAGCCTTCTGCCCTTAGTATGCGGATCAGGCGCGAGCGATGGTTGCGGCGCTCAGTTTCGTTGGCTTTCAACTGTTCGATCTGCTTCAGGCGCTGGCGCAGTTCATCCGTATCTTCGCCGATGTAGGCCTGGTGAACGGTCGATCCAGTTCTGTAGCTGTCGTACCAGTAAGCACGCGTTCCGCGCACCAGCTTCGTTGGCTTGCCCCGTATATCGAGAACAACATCATCCTTCAGCGATCGTAGCAGATCGTGATACGCTGCATGGGCGGTTGACGAGTGAATTTGTAGCATGAAATTTGTGCTCAACAGTTTTTCCGATTGTTGAGCATACAGTGTGCTCAACAAAAATCAAGATTGTTGAGCAAGGCCGTTTTGCAATTCTTTGCATCAACCGCTATCTCGGTTCCATGGCTTCTTTGCTCACCCCACGCGACATCCGGTTCGCGGTTGCGCCGATGATGGACTGGACTGACCGGCACTGCCGGTCGTTCCACCGCATTCTGTCGCGTCATGCCCGGCTTTACACCGAGATGGTGACGGCCGGTGCCGTGATCCACGGCGACCGTGAGCGTATCATCGGCTTTGGTGCGCATGAACAGCCGGTCGCCGTGCAGCTTGGTGGCTCGGAGCCCGACAAGCTGGCGCAAGCCGCGCGCATTTGTGCCGATGCTGGCTACAGTGAGATCAACCTCAACTGTGGCTGCCCCTCAGATCGTGTGCAGGGCGGACATTTCGGTGCTTGCCTCATGCGCGAGCCTGATCTGGTTGCCGACTGCGTTGCGGCGATGAAGGCGGTGGTGGCCGTGCCTGTCACGGTCAAATGCCGCATTGGCGTGGATGATCAGGACGCTGAAACCGCGCTGTTCACCTTTGCCGAGAAGGTGATCGCTGCGGGAAGCGATGCGCTGTTCGTGCATGCCCGCAAGGCTTGGCTTCGGGGGCTTTCGCCCAAGGAAAACCGCGAGGTGCCGCCGCTGGATTACGCGCTGGTGCATCGTCTCAAGGCGGCTAATGCGCATGTGCCAATGGCGATCAATGGAGGCGTAGCGACGCTGGATGAGACACTCGACCAGCTCAACACCATGGACGGCGTGATGATGGGCCGGTCGGCCTATCAGAACCCTGAGATCCTGCTCGGTGTTGATCCGATTTGTTTTGGTGAGAACGCGCCCGTCACCGATGCTTTTGCCGCGCTGGATGCCTATCGACCTTATGTGGCAGAACAGCTGGAGAAGGGCGTGCGTCTGCACAGCATTACCAAACATTTGCTGGGCCTGTTTCCCGGCAAGCCCGGTGCGCGGTTTTACCGGCGCTATCATTCGACGGATGGCATGAAAAATGGTGCCGGACTGGCGGAATATGATGCAGCCATCGCTATTGTGCGGAATGCCATCGCCCGACGTGAAGAGGACAGGGAAGCAGCCTGATGACAGACCAGCGGTTTCATGACAGCTTTGCCCGCCAGTCGATCATGGCCACCATCGGTGCAACGCTGGAGCATGTGGGTGGCGGTACTGCGGTTATCGCCTTGCCCCATGCAACGCATATCAGCCAGCAGAACGGCTTTGTGCATGCCGGCGTGATTTCCACTATTCTTGATAGCGCCTGCGGTTACGCCGGTCTCTCGGCAATGCCTGAAAACTCGGACGTGCTGACGGTCGAGTTCAAGATCAACCTGATGGCGCCTGCCAAAGGGGAGCGCTTTGTGGCCGAGGGTCGTACTGTGAAGGCTGGTCGCACGCTGACCATCGCGCAAGGCGAGGTGGTGGCCCATGACGGTGACAAGCGCACCACGGTGGCGGTCATGACGGCAACGCTGATGCGGATGGAACTGAAGGGCGGCTAAAGCCCGCGTCCTCTCAGGATCAGCTGCTCGCCGCGCACCTCATAGGATGACAGGCGCTCCAGAAAGGTCATGCCCAGCAGGTTCTCGCCCAGGGCTCCAGGACGGGCAACCAACGCTCGCACGCGTTTTTCGCTGATGCCGCCAAGGCGGACCTCCTCCAGCATCACCGGTGCGGATTGTGTCATGCCATTGGCAGTACGCACATTGACGGAAAAATCGATATCGCTGACCTTGATGCCCAGTTTTGCGGCCTCTTCAAAACGCAACACGATGGACGATGCACCGGTGTCGAACATGGCCCGCACATCCAGCCCATTGACCTTGAGCGTCATGGCGAAGTGACCATCGGCACTGCGTGACACCGTGACCTCGCCGCCATCACCGAACAGGGTGAGGCCAGGCACGACAGCGCCCACTACACGGTTGCCGAAACTCGCCAGATCGAACCGGAAGGCATAGCCCGCCACCAGCACCAGCGCGATGGCCAGCCAGGCCGCCAGCGCTTTCAGGCCCTCGCTCATCTGGCCGCGAAAACTGCCCAGCGCACCCGCGCCGATGGCCGCTGCCATAAGCGCTGCCGCGACGAAGCGCATTGAGGTATCAAGGTCAAGGTTCATGATCCTGTCTGTGCCTGCTATGGCAGCAATGAGGGCTGCGGCCATCGCCACGCCTATGATGATGACGGGCCACATCAGCTTGCCGCTTTCATGGTTCTGAGTCTTGCGCCGAGCTGCTTCTTGATCTGCTGTCGCTCATGATCAGAATAGCGCATCCAGCCGCCGATTTCGGCCATCGTGCGGCCACAGCCCAGACAGAGCATGCTCTGCGGATCGAGCACGCAGATTTTCACGCAAGGAGATGATACGTCAGCCATCGTTGAGAGAGATAAGCAATCCGGCGTAGAAGGCAATCTCTGACAGTTGCTGGATCGCGCCCGCGATATCGCCGGTCTGACCCCGAATGGCGCGCCATGACCACCAGCACATCAGGCCAACGGGGATGAGCGGGGTGGCAAGCGCCAGTGCCATGCCCATGATGGGAAGCCCGATGAAAAGGGCGGCTGCGACTGCGAAGCACCCGCAAAGTCCCAGCGCCATTGACAGCGTCAATCCTGTGGGTTGGCCGACAGAGGAGGAAAATCCACCCGGTCTTGCCGGTGGCAACAGTGTCATCGCAATAAGACCCAGGCTGCGTGAAAGCGCCGCAGCCAGCAGCATCAGCAGCGCAGCAGTCAGGGCACTGTCCGCCTCGACGAGGCTGGCAACCGCCGCAACGCGCAGGCCGATGCCCAGAATCAGCGCAGCCCCGCCAAAGGAGCCGATGCGGCTGTCTTTCATGATTTCAAGTCGCCGCTCTGGGGTGTTGCCGCCACCCAGACCATCAAAGGTGTCCGCCAGGCCATCCTCGTGGAAAGCACCTGAAACCAGCACAGCCACCGCGACAGCAAGTCCAGCGGCCATAACGGTGGGCAAGCCCAGACTGGCGAAGAGCCAGAGCATCAGCGCTCCGGGCAGGCCGATGATCAGGCCCGCAACTGGCAGCATGCGGGGCGCAGTGCGAAAATCCGGGATGCTGTGCGCATCCATCTCGAATGGCAATTTGGGCACGGGCAATCGCGAATAGAACCGCACCATCTGCGCAAGATCACGGGAGATCGCCCGCCAGCCACCGAGGGCAGGCGCGTTGCCCGTTTCTTTCGCTGTCTCTTCGCCGCTTGCTATCATGGTGCGCAGTCATTAGCAGCCAGTGCGTGATGCTGCGAGTCCTGCAGCGGATTCCGCAAGGTTTATTCCATGTCTGCTTTCACCCCGGCCACTGGCCTGCCTTTCGACGATGTGCGCTCGCTTGTCGGCATGATGCGTGGGCCGGATGAGGATGCCATCGCGGCGGTGAAGGAGCGCGATGCGCAGCTCACCAAGCCTGCGGGCGCCTTGGGGCGGCTTGAGGACATCGCCGCCTTTGTGGCGGGCTGGCAGGGCAAGAACACGCCTGCGATCACGCGACCACTGGTCGCCATCTTTGCAGCCAACCACGGCGTGGTTAAGCAGGGTGTCTCGCCTTTCCCGCAGGAAGTAACACGCCAGATGATGGAGAATTTCACGGCTGGCGGTGCCGCCATCAACCAGATTTGCGCCACTTTCGATATTGGCCTCAAGGTGTTTGATCTGGCACTCGATATGCCCACCGGCGACATCACCCAGGAAGCCGCCCTTGATGAGCGGGACTGTGCGGCCACCATCGCTTTTGGCATGGAGGCCATTGCGGGCGGCAGTGATCTCCTGTGTCTGGGCGAGATGGGCATCGGCAACACCACCATTGCCGCAGCGATCTATCATGCGCTGTACGGCGGCAAGGCGGCTGACTGGGTGGGCCGCGGCACGGGGGTTGATGACGCCGGACTCACCCGCAAGATTGCCGCTGTCGAGAAAGCCGTGGCGCTCCACAAGACGCATCTCAATGATCCACTGGAGGTATTGCGCCGCCTTGGCGGACGCGAGATTGCCGCGATGGCGGGGGCCATTCTCGCCGCACGGTTGCAGAAGGTGCCGGTCATCCTCGATGGTTACGTGGTGACCGCCGCTGCTGCCATCCTGCATGCGATGGATGCATCGGCCCTCGATCATTGCCTCGCCGGGCATGTGTCCGCTGAAGGTGCGCATGCTGATGTGCTCAAGCGG
>JANMLW010000018.1:0-2104 GCA_031372765.1 Hyphomicrobiales bacterium | reverse complement strand
CCTGAGAGGCAAACCGGCCCAATTCGTCCCGCACCGGACCTGCCTTGCCTGTGCTCGATCCTTGCGTCAGGGAACCTGCACCCCGCGAGATCAGTTCAGCGCCACCCATAACGATGCGCGGATCAATGCCCAGGAACCAGGCGAGCAGGCCAGCCGCGATCATGCCGCCAAAGCCAAGGCCGCCCCCACGCAGCATGCCGCCTCCGCTGCCCGATCCACGGCGATCTTCCATATTGTCAGATTGGCCAATGTCATCAAGACGCATGGTGCTTTTCCCAGTCGAGGCGGGCGAATGTTGCCCAAGGTTCTATTTTCGGCGAAAATGCAAGCAAAGACAAGAGACACAGCAAGAGACATGGCAAGAGACACAGATACCATCGATCAAAAGCGTCGCCCCGATGGACAAGATCAGCGGGTCGTGGCACGGCAGAACACCGTAGCCGGAGCCTGCACTGATGTCTTTGCCGCCCATTGTTGTCTTCGATCTTGACGGCACATTGGCCGAAACTGCCCCTGATCTGATTGCCACGCTGAATGTTATCCTGAGGCGCGAAGGCATGACTGAACTGCCATTGGAACAGGCACGGGACATGATCGGCGCGGGCGCAAAAGCCCTGATCCAGCGTGCTTTTGATGTCGCGGGCAAGGACCTGCCATCAGCCCATCTTGACTCGCTTTTCGTACAATTCCTCGACTATTACCGAGATCATATTGCTGACCTGACCGAGCTGTTTCCCGGCGTCACCGCCGCGCTCGACCACTTGAAAAAAGACGGATTTTGTCTGGCGGTCTGCACCAACAAACTGGAGGAGCACGCCCGTTTGCTGCTGGAAAAACTGGGTATTCTGGATCGCTTTGCTGCGCTTGCCGGCAAGGATACCTTCGTCTTTTCCAAGCCTGATCCCCGCCATCTTCTGGAAACCATCCGTCGGGCGGGCGGTGATCCGTCACGGGCCATCATGGTCGGCGATTCCCGCACCGATATTGATACGGCCAAAGCGGCGGGCATACCGGTGATTGGCGTACCGTTCGGTTATACTGACGTTCCCATTCATGCGCTTGGCGCGGATGTGGTGGTTGAGCATTTTGATGATCTTGTCGTCGCGGTGCGCTTCCTGTTGACGACGCCTGCCTGATGGTGATGACCCGTATCAATCCGCTGCTGGTCGATACAGGCACGCCGCCGATCCCGGAGGCCAAGGCCTGGCTTGCGGCTTATGGAGGCGATGCCGGACCCGTCATCGACCTGTCGCAGGCAGCGCCGGGCGAAGCACCGCCTGATCTCTTGCTGAACGCCTTGCAACAAGCAGCCGCCAATCCAGCGACCGCCAAGTATGGCCCTATCCGCGGAGAGGATAGGTTGCGTGCGGTCTATGCCGATGAACTTTCACGCGTTTACGGGGCATCAATACCGGCGAACCAAAGCGTCGTTGTCAGCGGGTGCAACCAGGCTTTCCTGATGACGGTGCTTGCCATCGCACAGGCTGGCAACGAGATCATTCTGCCGGCACCCTGGTACTTCAACCACAAGATGGCGCTGGATATGCTGGGCATTGCTGCCGTGCCTTTACCGTGCAGTGCTGATAATGGTTTCGTGCCGCGTGTAGCCGATGCGGAAAAGCTGATTTCGCCTCGTACGCGCGCTATCGTTCTGGTGACGCCGAACAATCCGACAGGTGCGGTTTACCCGCCTGCCACAATCGCGGGGTTTTCCGCTCTCGCCAAGGCGCACGGCTTGTGGCTTGTTCTGGATGAGACCTACCGCGACTTCCTGCCCGCGAAGCAATTGCGCCCGCATGATCTGCTGGCGGATGCGGGAGGGTTGCCGGACCATGTGGTCCAGCTCTACAGCTTCTCCAAAGCCTATGCGATCCCCGGCTATCGTCTGGGGGCGATCACAGCACCGGATCGCCTGATGCCGGAGCTCGCAAAGGTTCTCGACACCGTGCAGATTTGCCCGCCGCGCATAGGACAGATTGCACTCGCTGAGACGGTGCAGGCGCTTTTGCCCTGGCGGGAGATAAACTGGTTGATGATCGCGGCGCGTGACGCTGCGTTCGCCGTTGCCATGCGCGGCATGAACGACTGGCAGATCGGCTCCATC
>JANMLW010000002.1:0-5683 GCA_031372765.1 Hyphomicrobiales bacterium | reverse complement strand
CCGCTGTAAAAGAGTAGTCACGCCTCTTACCGCCCCGCACCCCGCACCAATGTGAAAAACTTCACCTGTTCCTGTGGGTCATCGCGGAAAATACCGGAGAACTGCGTCGTAATGGTCGAGGAACCGTGCTTCTGTACGCCGCGCATGGACATGCACATGTGTTCTGCCTCCACCAGCACGGCCACGCCGCGCGGTTGGAGTGCGCTGTTCATGGCATTTATGATCTGCGCGGTCATCGTTTCCTGCGTTTGCAGGCGGCGGCCATAAACATCGACAAGGCGGGCAAGTTTTGACAGGCCGACCACGCCGTCGGAGGGATAATAGGCGATATGTGCCTTGCCTACGAAGGGCACCATGTGGTGTTCGCAGTGCGAATAGAACGGGATGTCGCGGACGACGACCATGTCATCATAGCCATCAACGTCCTTGAAGACCTTGTTGAGGATTTCGTCAGGGTTCTCGCCGTAGCCCTTAAACAATTCCTCGTAGGCCTTGACGACACGCTTTGGGGTGTCCAGCAAGCCTTCCCGCTCCGGGTTATCACCCGCCCAGCGCAACAGGGTGCGGACAGCATCCATCGCTTCTTCGCGTGTTGGCTTCACGACAGCTTCCGGGCTGGACTCTACAGCGCGGAGTGTCGAGGTCTTAACCAGTTCATCCATCGGTGCCTCCATCGATAAGTGAATATACGTGCCTCAATGCTGCCTGGACCACCAATGCCTTGGGGCGATCCGTAAAAGATATGAAGGAGCTTTGCTCTATATCTTACTCGCAAATGAAGCACATGCACGCTATGTGGGTAAGCCATGCTTGATGACATTTACAACAGACGTATTCTGGAACTGGCGGCGGATATTCCCCATCTTGGGCGGCTTGCTGTGCCGATGGCGAGAGTGACTGCCCATTCCAAGCTGTGCGGTTCTCGTGTCACAGTTGATCTTGTAATGACTGACGGTGTGGTGACTGATTTTGCCCACGATGTGAAAGCCTGCGCACTGGGGCAGGCGGCGTCCTCGATCATGGCTCGCAACATCATTGGTGCATCATCTCATGAACTCCGCCAGACGCGGGATGCGGTGCGGGCCATGCTCAAGGCTAATGGTCAACCGCCAACCGGCAAATGGGAGGAGGTAAAGGTGCTGGAACCTGTTCGCGACTTCAAGGCGCGCCACGCCTCCACATTGCTGACCTTCGATGCCGTGGTCGATGCGGTTGACCAGATCGAGACGATGCAGGCAGCCAAGTCTACATCGAGTGTTCCGTCGATGTCGGCTGCGTGACACGCCGTTACGATCCGATATCGCGTCTGGACTGGCAGCAAAGGCCTGCAGCATCCTTCCTGCGGCTTCCGGTGCAGGCTTACGGTTATACACTCTCCAGCCTGTTGGGGCGCTGGTGCCGTCATTTGCCAACCTGCTCGGAGTATATGGATCAGGCTCTGCGTCAGCATGGCGGCTGGGCAGGTGGCTGGATGGGCCTTTCCCGCCTTTGCCGGTGTCGACCCGGTGGAACAAACGGGTTTGATCCCGTGCCCGGGATATTGCCCGAAACGGCAAGTTCGTTTACGCCGTGGCGCTATGGGCGGTGGGCTTCGGTGGAACCGGTGCAGCCGGAACGCTCTTTCGCATGCGACGGTATCCCTCCGGACGGGAAACCGGGATCGCCTTGACACTGTCCGGTGATGCCTACCTGCGTGGTTCGCAGGAGTGGGCGGAGGGTTATAAAATGATCAATCTGACATTTCCTGATGGCGCGGTGCGCCCCTACAAGATCGGGATCACCGCTGCCGAGATTGCCGGTGGTATTTCCCCCTCATTGCTCAAGCGAACAGTTGCCGCGGCCATCAACGGCGTGGTGGTTGACCTCGCTGATCCCATCACGGCGGATGCAAAGCTGGAGTTTCTCGCCCGCACCGATCCGCGCTGTCTGGAACTGATCCGGCATGATTGTGCGCATGTGCTGGCGGAAGCCGTTCAGGCGCTGCATCCGGGTACACAGGTGACCATCGGCCCCATTATCGAGAATGGTTTCTACTACGATTTCCACCGCGAAACGCCCTTCACGCCAGAAGACTTTCCCGCGATCGAGAAGAAGATGCGCGAGATCATCGGCAGGAATGCTGCCTTCACCAAAGAGGTCTGGACCCGCGATCAGGCCAAGGATTTCTTCCGCGCCAAAGGCGAGCATTTCAAGGTGGAGCTGGTGGACATGATCCCCCCGGGCGAAGACCTGAAAATGTACCGGCAGGGTGAGTGGATAGACCTTTGCCGCGGCCCGCACATGACATCGGTCGGGCACATCGGGGCTGCATTCAAACTCATGAAGGTGGCCGGTGCCTATTGGCGCGGGGACAGCAACAACCCCATGCTGTCACGCATCTATGCCACGGCATTTGCCACGCAGGACGAGCTTGACGCCTATATCCTGCAGATCGAGGAGGCCGAGAAGCGCGACCATCGCAAGCTTGGCCGCGAGATGGACCTGTTTCATTTTCAGGAAGAGGGGCCGGGCACTGTCTTCTGGCATTCCAAGGGCTGGACCATGTTCCAGCAGGTCATCGCCTACATGCGCCGCCGTCTCCGTCGTGATTACGAGGAGGTGAACGCCCCGCAGGTGCTGGATAAATCTCTATGGGAAACATCGGGGCACTGGGGCTGGTATCAGGAGAACATGTTCGCGGTTAAATCCGCTCATGCCTTCATGAACCCAAGGGATGAATCCGCTGACCAGAAGGTGTTTGCCCTCAAGCCGATGAACTGCCCCGGTCATGTGCAAATCTTCAAGCATGGTCTCAAGTCCTACCGAGATCTGCCTATCCGGCTTGCGGAATTTGGCTCCGTTCATCGCTACGAGCCATCAGGCGCGTTGCATGGACTGATGCGCGTGCGGGGCTTCACCCAGGACGACGCCCATATTTTCTGCACGGAAGACCAGCTGGAGGCCGAGTGCCTGAAGATCAACGATCTTATGATGTCGGTGTATCGGCATTTCGGCTTTGAAGAGGTGGTGGTGAAACTTGCCACGCGCCCGGAAAAACGTGTCGGCAGCGATGCGATGTGGGACCATGCTGAGGATATCCTGCGCAAGGTTCTTATCAAGATGGCGGCTGAATCCGGTGGGCGGATCAAGACGGGTATCAATGAAGGCGAAGGGACGTTTTATGGTCCAAAGTTTGAGTACACCCTGCGCGACGCAATCGGCCGGGAATGGCAATGCGGCACGACGCAGGTCGATTTCAACCTGCCCGAGCGTTTTGGCGCATTCTACATCGCCTCCGATGGCTCAAAGCAGCAGCCTGTCATGGTGCACCGCGCCATCTGTGGTTCGCTGGAGCGGTTCCTCGGCATTCTGATCGAGTCCCATGCCGGGCATTTCCCGCTGTGGATGTCACCTGAACAAATTGTGGTCTGCACCATCACATCGGATGCGGATGACTATGCCCACGAGGTGACGGAACTGGCTTTTGCCCATGGTTTGCGGGCGCGGGCGGATTTGCGCAACGAGAAGATCAACTACAAGGTGCGCGAGCATTCGCTGGCCAAGACGCCGGTGATCATGGCTCTGGGCAAGCGCGAGGCGGAGGAGCGCACGGTATCAATCCGCAGGCTTGGTTCACAAGGCTCGACAGTCATTCCGCTGGCTGAAGCGATGGCGATGCTGGAAGACGAGGCAACGCCACCTGATTTGCGGCGTTGAGGTTTTGTGTAATTGACGTTGCTTGATCCGGCTGTAGAGCCATTTGATCAAGTGAATGATAAGGCGACATTTTTTTGGTAATTTACAATTTCTTCAGGATAAACATGCAGGTTTATGAGGTAATCTAGAAAGTTTCTACCTGATGCGCTCTCTTCGTGGCCAGTTCATTGTCTTCGCAGTTTTTGTTGTTGCTGTCATAGGGTGCGGTGCCGTCCTGAATTGGCACTTTTTAAAAATGTCCGGAGATGCCCAAAGCAGATTGTCGATACTGGCAAATGCCAATGAAGGACACCTTTCTGCAACTTTTTTCAATGAGGAGGCGCGCGTTCTGGGCCACTCCGCTGCTGCGCTTTATGATTTTACGTCCAGTGAACGCAAAGAGCTGGAGAACAAAATCAAGAGTTATGTGACCGGTGTACGTGAGTTGGCGGCAGGTTATGGCAAAAGGGCCATTGCGGAAATCGACAAAAATCTTGAACGTGATCTGCCCGATGACATGAAAGTAAAAATGCGGTCTCACCGCGCGTCAATGGTGCAATATCACGCGGATATTGATGCTGTCATTCTCAATCCGCCAGCCAGCAAACAGGCTTTGACCGATGTCTATGCGAAATTGAACGTTATTCGTGGGGCGATTGGCACACACCGTAAGCAAATTTCCGATGCCATTGTCGAGCAAAAAGACAGCGCACAGAAACGCGCTGTTCAGTCTGCTTCTATGGAGGAGCGCATCCTCGTTGGAACATTTGCCGTCACGGTGCTGACCGTCATTGTCTTCATGGCATATTTCCATCTGCAAATGGGGCATTTCATAGGTGCGGTTACAACCGCCCTGAAGAATTTCAAAGCAGGGCAGCCCGTCAGCAGCTTGACCGATGCGAAAATGGCCACTGAACTTGCAATTGTGGTGAAATCCTTTGAAGAACTTGAGACGCAGCGGCTGGAATTGATGAAAGCGCGCAACAGTCTTGGTTCCGCAGCCTCCGAAAGGGCTGACCGTATAAATGTGTTGGAAGCCGCCGTGAAGGTCTTTGAAGACTCGATCCTGGATATAACCTCTGGTCTTGACAATAACTCAAGGGAACTTGGTGTTTCAGCGGATCATCTGAAATTGACGACTGACAACGCGCAGCAACGCATTTCAATGTTGAATGCATCCTCCGACCTGACAGACAAGACGATCAATTCTGTTGCTGCGACAAGTGCGGAAATGGAAACTTCCATATCATCATTGCTGGGACAGCTTAACACCACACATGGTGTCGTAAAAAAAGCGAATGTACTCGCAAACCTGACAAACCGTTCCGTTGACGAATTGGCGACCGCCACTCATCATATCGGCGAGGTTGTCGAGCTTATCCGCTCCATCGCAGACCAGACCAATCTTCTTGCCCTGAACGCGACGATCGAAGCCGCCCGCGCCGGCGAAAGTGGCCGTGGTTTTGCGGTTGTGGCATCAGAAGTGAAGACGCTTGCGGCTCGGACAGGACAGGCAACGCAGGAAATCGCGGGTCAGATCGGCACCATCCAATCAACCACGCAAACGTCAATCACCGCCATCAGGTCGATTGTTCAGGCCATTGGCGAAGCTGAGGCATATTCACATAACATGGCAGTCGTGATCACTCAGCAGGGTGGAGCCGTTGCGGAAATGGCACATGCCGCAAATGCCGCGACAACCTATACGGCATCCATCCGTAATGAAGCATCCGATGTATTGAAGGGCATCATCGAAGCTGGAAAGACGGTTGAGGGCGTCAGCCTCGCTGCATCAGAAGTGAAAGATGTTTCAAGGCAGATTGATGCGGCAATCGGCGAGTTCCTTCGTAAAGTAGCAGCTTGACAGGTATTTTCAAAAAAATCCCTACTAGAACTACGTGCTCCTGGTGTTTTGTTATAACATTGTAAATTCGCCAATTTGATCTCCATATTTTTGAATTTTATTGCATTTTAGCAATTTCATTCTTGCGCCGATGCAGCATCGGAT
>JANMLW010000247.1:0-5103 GCA_031372765.1 Hyphomicrobiales bacterium | reverse complement strand
GATGGCACCTTTCCTGCCCCCGAATTCCGAACTGCCGGAGGCGCGTTCGGCATCGGCTCGGATTCCAATATCCTGATTGGCATTGGCGCAGAGTTGCGACAGCTCGAGTATTCGCAACGTCTCCTTCATCAGGCCCGCAATGTCCTCTTTGAAAGGGGACAGTCCACAGGACGTGCGCTCTTCGAGGGTGCATTGAAAGGCGGTCGCAAGGCGCTGCAAGGGCTGGAAACCGGCTTGCGGATTGGCGGTATGGCCGACTTCTTTTCGCTGGACAAAGGCGATGCGGATTACCTCGTTGAGGATGCGCTGCTCGATGGCTGGATATTTGCCGAGGCTGCCAAGGTCGATTGCGTCTGGGTTGACGGCAGCAAGCGCGTCGTATCCGGGCGGCATGTCGATAGAGAGATAATCAGCAAGCGTTTCAAGGCTGCCATGCATACCATTCTTGCGGCATGAAAAGTCTTGCGGCATGAAAAGTTTTTGGATCAGCAGATGATGAAAAGACCAAAAGACGCCGCGATGCATGGAGGGATCCCGCTGCAAGAGAACATCTCGCTCCATGAGAACATCTCGCTCCATGAGAGCATCATGGCGGATATCCGGGACCGGATCGTTTCCGGTGAATGGAAACCGGGCTTCCGGCTTCCCATCGAGACTGATCTGACACGACGCTTTGGTTGTTCGCGCATGACCGTGAACAAGGCCATGACACAGCTGGCCAATGCAGGGTTGATCGAGCGGCGCAAGAGGGCGGGAAGTTTCGTCAGCACCCCGCGTGCACAATCCCCGGTTCTGGAATTGAATGACATCCGGGATGATGTACTGGCCATGGGCAGGGCCTATCACTTCACTCTCTCAGGCTGCGCCCGGAGACAGGCCACGACCAGTGACATGAAGCGGCTGGGTATGGCCAGGTCAGGCTCCGTTCTGGCGCTGACCTGTTTGCACTTTGCCGGTAATACACCCTATTGCCATGAGGACAGGCTGATCAACCTTGTTGCCGTACCAGAAGCGGCACATGAGACTTTCTCGACCATATCGCCCGGTCGCTGGCTCATCCAGCATGTGCCATGGACAGAAGCCGAGCATCGTATTCGCGCCATCACACCAGACAAGGCAATGGCCACGACACTCGCCATCCGCTTGCACGAGGCTTGCCTTGTGCTGGAGCGCCTGACGTGGCTGGGAGGGGTGCCCTTGACGGATGTGCTGCTGACCTACCCCGCTTCAATGCGGGAACTCATTGCGCGGTTCAGTACGCCAAAAAATTGAGGTGCATTCTCAGTGTTGCGCCGCCAGAACGGCCTCAGCCCGGATTTCCTCCGTCAAGCGCGCCTTGAGGGCTATAAATTCCGGCGATGTCTTGATGGTGTAGTGGCGAGGATAACCCAGATCGACACGGATATCGGATTTGACGCGACCCGGTCTTGCCGTCATCACAACAACCCGCGAGGCCATGAACACGGCTTCCTCGATGTCATGGGTGACAAACAGCACGGTCTTCTTCTCACGCTCCCAGATGCCCAGAAGCAGTTCCTGCATCAGCGAGCGGGTCTGGTTGTCAAGCGCGCCGAAGGGCTCGTCGAGCAGCAGGATTTCAGGGTCATTCGCCAGGGCACGCGCGATGGCGGTACGCTGCTGCATGCCGCCGGACAATTGCTTGGGCCAATGGTTGGCAAAGTCACGCAAGCCCACCTTGTCGATGTAGCTGGCAACGATCTCCTTGCGCTGGGCCTCGCCCATGCCCTTTTCCTTGAGACCGAAAGCGATGTTCTCAGCCACTGTCAGCCACGGAAAAAGCGTGTAGCTCTGGAATACCATGCCCCGGTCCGGCCCCGGTCTGGTAACTGGTTTTCCACCAAGCGAAACGGTTCCGGTCGAGGGCGCATCAAGTCCGGCCACGACACGCAGCAATGTGGATTTTCCGCAGCCCGATGGCCCCAGAATCGTGATGAAATCATTGGGGGCAACAGACAATGTTGTTGGCTCAAGCGCGCGCACGACAGGTCCGCCGTTGGTGCCGGGGAAAACCCGCGATACATTCGCGACGTCCAGTTGCCCCGCGCTCATGCCAACCTCGATCTAAAGTATGCCGGTTGTCTCATGCCAACCCCGCCTCTTGAGTGTTTCGGTTGTCTCACGCCAACCTCCAGGGAAAAAGTCCACGGTTAAGCGCCTTGAAAGCGAAGTCAGAGACAAGGCCGATGAGACCAATCACGATGATGCCAAAGATGATCTGGCCCGTCGCCATCAACGCCTGACTGTCAATGATCATATGGCCGATGCCGGTTGACGAGCCAATGAGTTCCGCCACGATAACATAGGTCCAGGCCCAACCGAGTACGAGCCGCAGAATTTCCGCTATCTCGGGCGCATTCATGGGGATCATCACACGTCGTACAACGCCGCCATCGCCGGAGCCAAGCGTGTAGGCCGCCTCGACCAGATCACGCCGGGTCTGTCCCACAGCACCGGCTACCATCAGCACGATCTGGAAGAATGAACCGATGAAGATGACCAGCAGTTTCTGTGCTTCGCCAAGGCCTGCCCAGAGGATGAGCAAGGGAATGAAGGCGGATGCCGGGAGATACCGCGCGAAGGATATGAAAGGCTCGAAGAAAGCCTCGACGGGTTTGTAGGCCCCCATCAGGATACCCAGCGGTACCGCAAAGAGCGCCGCCAGCACGAAGCCGCCAACCACCCGCCAGATGGTCATGCCGATATCCTTGGCAAAGCCGAACTTGGTCAGCAGCAGCCAGCCGTCCTGCACCATGGTGATGGGATCAGCCAGAAAGATCTTGGGCACAAAGCCCCCCAGCGTTGCCACAGCCCATGCCGCAAAAAACAACACGAAGAAGCTGATGCCAAGGACAATACGGGTGCTGGATGATACGGGCTGTAAAGGGCGCATGGTGTGCTACTCTCCTTCTCCCCTTGCGGCAGAAGGTGCCTGCTGGATGGCGGGTAGTTGAGGGGTTACGCAATATGAGAGATCGTGCCGACCCCTAACCCGATCCGCTTGGCGGACCCCCTTCTCCCGCAAGGGGAGAAGGGGCAGCCCGCACTACTGAATGAACCGGGTATCAGCCAGGGTGGCCATATCAGGCTTCTGCTTGATGATGCCAAGCTCCAGCAACAGATCTGCCGCTTCAGCCGAGAAAGCGGCATGGGGACCGGCAAAGAAAGCCTTGTTGGCCGCTTTGTCCTGCCAGCGCAGATAGGCGGATGACTTGGCGAAAGCCTCCCCGGTCTGCTTCACATCCGCACCCATGATATCGTTGGATTTGGCTGGCTCCCTGTTGATCATCTCCAGCGCCTCGAAATAGCTGTCAGCCAGTGCCTTCACCGCTTTTTCGTTGGCCGCAATGAAGGCTGGCGTGCAGCCGAAGGTGTCCATGATCATGGGGTAATCAAGTGTGGTGGCAATGATCTTGCCGGAGGTTGGATTGGCCCGGACATTGGACAGGAAAGGTTCGTAGGTCATGGCCGCATCATTCTGTCCCGCGATGAATGCCTGTGCGGCGGGGCCCGGCTCCATGTTGACGATGGTCACATCCTTCATGGTCATGCCGTTCTTTTTCAAAAACCACGCAAGCGTGAAATAGGGCGCCGTTCCAGGTGTCGAGGCGGCAACCGTCTTGCCTTTCAGATCGGTGATCTTCTCGATGCCGTTGCGAACGACCATGCCATCGGCACCGTAGCTCTTGTCGAGCTGGAAGAGCTGCTTGGTGGCGACACCGTTGGCGTTCCAGGCAATCCAGGTCTCGACCGTAGTGGCTGCACACTGGATATCACCTGACTGGATGGCGAGATGGCGCGAGGCCTGCGGAATTTTCTTGATGGTGACATCAAGGCCGTTTTTCTTGAAGATGCCGGCTTCCTTGGCCAGTGTCAGTGGCGCAAAACCTGTCCAGCCGGACATGCCGATCGCGACCTTCGTTTCCTGGGCTTGGACGGGGGCTGTGAGCAACGCGGCCATCAATGATGCGCCGACCATCAACATCTTCATGAGCAGGTTCCTTGTTACAATCAGGGACATAAAACATGGCAGTGAGATGCATGCTAGTCCATTCAATAATAATGTCTAGACATATTATGTCCGGCAAAATGGGCAGTGATGGACCACCGCCCTGAAAGATTGTCCTTGCGGTATGCGGCCATAGTTGAAAGACTGTTGTCGGGAGAAGGGCCTGCGATAAATCACAGGCCCTTGAGGGAGAATGACATGAAAACGAACTGGCTTCTGGCTGGGACATTGGGTCTGGCTGCAACATTGGGCTTGATTGGCACTGCCGCCGCCCAGAAAACCACATTGAACGTCGGTCTAGCCTCCGCCGACACGGGCGTGCTTGATCCGCACATGAACTCCAGCACCCCGGGCAAGAGTTTCATGCAGCAGATTTTCAATGGTCTGGTGCGCCTGAAGCCGGGCGAGATCAGCCCTGACCAGATCGAGCCTGATCTGGCAGAAAGCTGGACTGCCTCGCCTGATGGCAAGGTCTGGACCTTCAATCTCCGCAAGGGTGTACAGTGCCACCACAACTACGGCGAGTTCACTGCGGATGATGTGGTGTTTTCATTGAAGCGCGCCGCCACACGCGAAACCTCGACCTTCTCATCAGACTATGCGGCATTCGAAAGCGTGGATGCCCTTGACAAGCATACCGTCAAGATAACGTTGAAGGCGCCGATCCCCAGCCTGCTGGGCGTGGTGATGAATTACCACGGTGGCCAGATGGTGTGCAAGGCCGCTGCCGAGCAGATGGGCAACGAAGCCTTCCGCCGCAAGCCGGTGGGAACAGGTCCGTTCCAGTTCGCTGAATATATTCCCCAGCAGTATGGCAAGCTGGTTGCCAATGATGCCTATTTCCGTGGCAAGCCCAATTTCCGCGAGATCACTTTTCGTCTGATCCCGTCAGATGCCGCCCGCGATCTGGCATTTCAGGCTGGTGAGCTGGACATGCTCTATGCCCGTCAGGACCAGACTGCCTTTGCCCGCCTCAAGGCAAGCCCCGGCGTCAAGGCACTGGCCATGAACCCGGCGGAAATGTCGGTTCTGCACTTCAACATGACCATGGCACCGCTCGATAACATCAAGGTGCG
>JANMLW010000244.1:0-2831 GCA_031372765.1 Hyphomicrobiales bacterium | reverse complement strand
CCGCTGAAGGGCGCACGCGTAGCCGGCTGCCTGCACATGACCATCCAGACCGCCGTGCTGATCGAGACCCTCAAGGTGCTTGGCGCTGATGTGCGCTGGTCATCCTGCAACATCTACTCAACGCAGGACCACGCGGCAGCGGCCATCGCCGTTACCGGCACGCCTGTTTTCGCCATCAAGGGTGAAACCCTCGAAGAATACTGGGACTATGTTTACAAGACGGCCCAGTGGAGCGACGGCGGTGTGCCCAACATGATCCTCGATGATGGTGGCGATCTCACCATGCTGATCATCCTGGGTGCAGAAGCTGAAGCCGGAAAGACAGAATTTCTCGAGAAGCCCTCCAACGAAGAGGAGACAATCTTCTTCGCGTTGATCAAGCGTGTCGTCAAGGAGAACCCTGGCTTCCTCACCAAGTGCCGTGATGCGGTTAAGGGGGTTTCTGAGGAAACCACCACCGGCGTGCATCGCTTGTACGAAATTGCCAAGCAGGGTCGCCTGCCCTTCCCGGCCATCAACGTCAATGATTCCGTGACCAAGTCGAAGTTCGACAACCTCTATGGCTGCCGTGAATCGCTGGTCGATGCGCTGCGCCGCGGTACGGATGTCATGATGTCCGGCAAGGTTGCCGTGGTTGCCGGATACGGCGATGTGGGCAAGGGCTCGGCTGCATCGCTGCGTCAGGCCGGTTGCCGCGTTCTGGTGACGGAGATTGACCCGATCTGCGCCCTTCAGGCTGCCATGGAAGGCTATGAGGTCGTGACGATGGAAGACGCTGCCCCCCGCGCTGACATTTTCGTCACCGCCACAGGCAATCTTGATGTCATTACCGTCGACCACATGCGGGCGATGAAGCACCGCGCCATAGTCTGTAATATTGGCCACTTCGACAGCGAAATTCAGGTCGCAGGTTTGAAGAATTTCAAGTGGGACAACGTCAAGCCTCAGGTCGATGAAATCGAGTTCCCATCGGGACGCCGCATCATCCTGCTGTCTCAGGGCCGTCTGGTGAACCTTGGCAACGCCACAGGCCACCCGTCCTTTGTCATGTCCTGCTCGTTCTCGAACCAGACCCTTGCCCAGATCGAACTGTGGAACCATTTCGCCAAATACGAGAACAAGGTCTACACCTTGCCCAAGCATCTGGACGAAAAGGTTGCCGCCCTGCACCTTGCGAAAGTCGGCGCAAAACTCACGGTTCTCAACAAGGAACAGGCCAAGTATATCGGCGTGAAGCCAACCGGTCCCTTCAAGCCCGAGCAATATCGCTACTGATCAGGTGGGGTCCCTACCCTCCCTTGTCATATGATACCGGCCGCTGGTAACCTTCGGGTCATCAGCGGCTCCAGGACATTGGAATAAGATGTGGATGAAACAGGCTGTATGCAGCCTGCAAGCGCCCAATACACGGGTTAGCCCTTGAGTTTTAAGCCAAGCCGCTGCAACGTCATTGCCGTTGACGGGTGGATACGATCATCCGCTTAAGCTATTCGCATCAAGGCCAGATCTGATCCATGAAAGTCACTGTTGAGCAATCCGCGCTGTTGAAGTCTCTGGCGCATGTGCATCGTGTGGTTGAGCGTCGCAACACGATACCCATTCTATCCAATGTCCTGTTGCGGGCGACAGGCGGTAGTCTGCAACTCAAGGCC
This sequence comes from Hyphomicrobiales bacterium, assembly GCA_031372765.1. Lineage (GTDB taxonomy): Bacteria > Pseudomonadota > Alphaproteobacteria > Rhizobiales > Beijerinckiaceae > JADCCX01. Next base: position 1,179 of record JANMLW010000244.1, on the reverse strand, counting down.
ACGGACCTTGATATCGAGGTTGTCGAAACGCTTTCGGCTGAAAGTGCCCTTGATGGTGCCATCACCGTACCGGCCCATACGCTTTATGATATTGTGCGCAAGCTCTCGGATGGCGCGCAGGTTTCCCTGGAAACCGGCATTGATGCAGCCCAGCTTAACATCAGATCCGGTCGTTCGCGCTTTGCCTTGCAGGCCCTTCCCGAGCAGGATTTCCCGGACATGGCGGCGGGGGAACTCTCACACCGTTTCAGGATTGCCTCAAAGGAATTGCAGCGCCTGATTGAAAAAACGCAGTTTGCCATCTCCACCGAGGAAACGCGCTACTACCTCAACGGGATCTATGTTCACACGGTTGATACGGATGCAGGCGTGATGCTCCGCGCCGTAGCAACAGATGGACATCGTCTGGCACGATCCGAGCTGCCGGCTCCGACCGGAGCAGCGGGCATGCCCGGCGTGATTGTTCCGCGAAAGACTGTTGCAGAAGCCCTGAAGCTGGTGGCGGAATTTGACGGCGAGGTATCGGTTGAACTGTCGACCGCAAAAATCCGGTTTATCGTTGGCGGTGTCGTGCTGACCTCGAAATTGATTGACGGCACCTTCCCCGATTATACCCGGGTCATACCCGTCGCCAACGACAAATTGCTTATTGTCGAACGCGCGGACTTCACCCGATCTGTGGACCGTGTGTCGACGATTTCATCCGAGCGGGGACGCGCCGTGAAGCTCTCGTTAGGCGATGGCAAGTTGACGCTTTCGGTCAACAATCCCGATGCCGGCAACGCTGTCGAGGAGATTGAGGTGGACTATGATGCCGGTGGCATCGATATCGGCTTCAATGCGCGGTATCTGCTGGATATCGCCAACCAGCTTGAGGGAGATACAACCCTTTTCAAGTTTGCGGATCCAGCTTCACCCACGCTCATCCTGGACCGGGAGGGATCGTCAACCCTCTATGTCCTGATGCCCATGCGCGTGTAATCAGGGCGCGTGAGCCGCGTTCAACGTCTGATTCTGTCCGATTTTCGTAATTATCCTTCGCTCGATATCAACATCGAGGGGCGGATGATTGCGCTTGTCGGCGATAACGGAGCGGGAAAAACCAACCTGCTCGAAGCCCTGTCGCTCTTCGCGCCGGGCCGCGGCCTGCGCAGGGCAGACTTCAGCACGATTGCACGC
>JANMLW010000233.1:0-12078 GCA_031372765.1 Hyphomicrobiales bacterium | reverse complement strand
TTCATAGATTGGTACAGACAAGCGCGCGATAACCGAGGCGGAATAAGACTCACTTTCGCTGGTTGCCGATTCCCAGCGCTTGGCAATGGTGCCTGAAACGGTGATCGACGGTGACAATTCACCCTCGACAACCCGAACCTGCAAATGCTGTGCATCAACACCGTGCAGCGCACCAATAATGGCAGGATGCTCACTCTGGGAAATCTGGACGGCGAGGTCAATGTTATTGGGCAATAATTTCTCGATCGGCTGGGCGGGTGCCAGTTTTTTTGGTTCAACACCCACTCGCTGCCGGTAGGTCGCGATGCTGGCCTTGAGATTGCCTTCGGCAACACTGGCCTGCGAACGAGATTGCGCCTGACGCGCTTCTGATTGCGCCACATCCGTGCGCGTCACTTCTCCCACACGGAAGCGGTCCCGCGTCTGGCGAAGCTGCTCTTCAAGCACTTCCACGTTATTGCGCTGAAGATTCAACAGTGCGGTATCGCGCAGCACGTTCATATATGAGGTTGCCGCATTAAGAAGAACGGTCTGCTCTGCATTGCGGAGCGTTTCACGCGCCCCAAGAACACGGGACTCAGCAGAGCGGGTGGTGTTTTCCGTCCTGAAACCATTAAAGATCGTCTGATCAACCTGAATACCGATACCACGGGGAGAGAAAGTATCGTTGGCATGCCGCTTGTCACCGCGAAATCCGGTACCTGTGCTGAAGGACGGCGTAATCGTTTCCTGATGCGTGCGGCCAACATCGGCCGTACCAGTCACCCGGGGGCGATAGCCCGACAAAGCCTGTGGAACCAGTTCATCAACAGCACGTACGTTTGCGCGCTGTGCATTGAGTTCAGGGGTATTGGTGTAGGCGCGGGCGAGTGCCCCGGTCAGGGATTCAGACGCACCAGCGGAACTGATGGCAACCAGGCCAACAGCAGACGCTATCGCTAAAACAAAAGCCCCGGACTTCACGCGCAAACCCCTGTAACTCCAGAAAACCCAAAAGCACCTGCAGATGCCTCAAATCATTTGCAGAGAAAATCGGATAGCCCGCAACGACATGGAGGTAAACAACTGATTAGCAAACGCGACTGACTTTACAAAGCCTGTCTCAAGGTCTTTGAGAGGTGGCGCATAAATGCGACAGTGCCGATTTTAAAGTTCTTAGAAGGAAAAAACAGGTTTTTCGGCAAATGCGGCCAAAGGAGCTGCCGCAGCATCAAAAATGCCGCGTTTGCCCACAACATCGCCAGACTTGCTATAGACGGTAACGCGGCCGGCTCGCCCTGTACCCTCAACAGCAACCAACCGGCCGCCATCACGCAACTGAGCGAGAAGCTGCAAAGGCTGGGTCAGAATAGCCCCGTTGATGAAAATAACATCATAAGGAGCTCCGGCAGCGTGGCCCTTGGCCAGATCACCCGTTTGGCTCGCGACAGTAGAATATCCAGCAGACTGAAGCGCAGATGCTGCCAGCATGGTCAGGGCTTCGGTTTCTTCCAAAGCGACAACATCACCGCCCATGGCCGCGATTACAGCGGCGCTGTATCCGCTGCCCCCCGCGACATCGAGCACCTTCTCTCCCATCTCCAGATCAACTGCCTGCAACATGCGCGCGAAGATCATGGGAGGGAGCAAGGTGCGGACTTTACCATCCGCGGCTATCAGAACGACAGCCTGGTCGACATAAGCAAGGTGCTGACGGTCCGTGGGTAAAAAACAGGCGCGATCAACAGCCTCAACAGCATCCAGAAGGCGCTTGCTTGTCACATCGTATGTGCGCAGCTGCGTATCAACCATATTGCGGCGGGCGCTGGCAACATCAACCATGCTCAAGGTCGTCCCCATAGGCTGCGATCCGGCATACGATAGTATACGGAGTGGAGGCCTCGCCCGGAATCGAACCGGGATGCAAGGATTTGCAGTCCTCTGCGTAACCATTCCGCCACGAGGCCGTCACCGTACAGCATCGCTGCCGTGCGGGTCCTATAGCCACAGGCAGGGCCGGCGCGCAACCACACTTGTCATCTTTTAGGCATAAATTGCTGGCGCATGTGGGTTGCAACCGGCACGAAGCCTGCTATAGCCCAACTGTCTTCCTCGATAGCTCAGCGGTAGAGCAATCGACTGTTAATCGATCGGTCGTAGGTTCGAATCCTACTCGGGGAGCCACTTTCATTTTTATAAAATTTTCAGGTAATGCATATTTGCATTTCAGTAATGCATCCACGGGTCTGTACCCTGCGTAAGCCGATTATAATTCACTGAGTGCGCGTTGGCTTTTCAGGTCTTCGTTCCTCCATTTGTCGGAACTTAAATGCAAAAGACTGCCGAGAGTCCGCTCAAGGACACCTCACAGCCTCAATCCCCCGTTGTTGTGTGGTTCAGGAGTGATCTACGCATTGGCGATAATCCTGCCTTGAGTGCTGCCATTGCCTCGGGTCGGCCCGTGCTACCCATTTTCATACTGGATGAGACATCAGCTGATCTGCGAGCGTTGGGCGGGGCTAGCCGCTGGTGGCTACATGGCGCGCTTGAATCATTGTCTCGCGATCTCGCGAAATGTGGCGCCACACTTGTATTCTTTCGGGGCCAGAGTGATGAAATCATCGCGAAACTGGTTGCTGAAACAGGGACAAAATCGGTTCTCTGGAACCGCCGTTATGGCAAGGCCGAACGCGCCCTGGATTCTGAAATCAAAACCGCCCTGCAGGAGAAGGGTGTCGAGGCAAAAAGTTTCAACGGACATTTACTGTATGAGCCGTGGGAAGTCGCGACCCAGGCCGGTACGCCTATGAAGGTCTTTACGCCGTTCTGGCGCGCCGCCCGCGCACGCGGTGCACCTGCATCTCCCCTACCCGCTCCATCCGCAATCAACGGCGCCAGAATAACTGTCGATCATTGGCCGCAAAACGTCACGCTCGACTCTCTGGCTCTTAAGCCTTCAAGTCCTGACTGGTCGAAGGAGATGGCCACGCTCTGGAGCCCTGGTGAAGCTGGCGCTCGACGGAACCTTTCGGTTTTTCTGGCAGGGCCAATCAATGGTTACGGCGAAAACCGCAACCGTCCGGATATGGCTTCGACATCGCGCTTGTCGCCGCATTTGCGCTTTGGTGAAATAAGCCCGCGCCAGATCTGGCATGCAACTCAGTATGCACGGGATTCTGGCGAAACACCGGGCAAGGATCACGACATCGAAAAATTTCTTTCCGAGGTAGGCTGGCGTGAATTTGCCTTTCACCTCCTGTATCATTTTCCTGATTTGCGCACCGACAACTTTCAACCCCGGTTTGACGCTTTCCCATGGTCCGATAACCCGGCAGGCCTTGCAGCCTGGAAGAAGGGCATGACGGGATATCCGATTGTCGATGCAGGCATGCGAGAATTGTGGCGCACCGGCTGGATGCACAACCGTGTACGCATGGTGGTTGGTTCTTTCCTCGTAAAGCATCTTTTGATCGACTGGCGCAGGGGCGAGGAATGGTTCTGGGATACTTTGCTGGATGCGGATCCAGCCAACAACACGGCCAGCTGGCAATGGATAGCCGGATCGGGAGCGGATGCTTCGCCTTATTTCAGGATTTTTGCGCCCGTCCTGCAAGGAGAAAAATTTGATCCAAAGGCTGAGTACGTACGCAAGTATGTACCCGAAATTGCCAATCTTCCCGATGCCTTCATCCACAAGCCATGGGCCGCACCCCCTGAAATCCTGAAACGGGCCGGTGTTACACTGGGTGTGACCTACCCCCGCCCCATCGTTATTCATGAACAGGCGCGCGATAAGGCACTGGCCGCATTCAAGGCCATGGGCACTGCCGCGACAAGCCAAGCCGCATGATTCCGACTTCTGAAAATCACAAGAACAGGAAATCTGGTATGCATGTTGCCATCGTTGGAACCGGCATAGCGGGCAATGCCGCGGCCTATGCACTGCATCATGCCCCCCATGTTGCCAGCGTTACAGTTTTCGAGGCTGATGACCGTATTGGCGGGCATAGTGCCACAGTTGATATCGACTATAACGGCAGGGCGATTGCGGTCGATACCGGGTTCATTGTCTATAACACGCTCAACTATCCCAATCTGACGGCACTTTTTGAGCATCTGAACGTGGAAACACAGGATGCGGACATGAGTTTCTCCGTATCGATAGGTCAGGGCGAGTTTGAATGGGTTGGCCGCACTCACGACGTATTCAAAGGTCTGTTTGCCCAGCGTCGCAACATCGTTAACCCGCGTTATCTGGGCATGCTGCTGGAAATTCTGCGCTTTCAAAAAAGCGCACTTGCAGATCACAAGCTCGGAAAACTGTCCGGTCTTACCTTGGGTGAGTATATCAGGAAAGGTCGTTATTCCGATTATTTCCGGGATCGTTACATTGTGCCGATGGGCGCCGCCATCTGGTCAACGCCTGCCGAGCGGATGCTGGATTTCCCGGCAGAAAATTTCGTCACATTCTTCGAGAACCACAAGCTGCTGCATTGGGACCGACCGGTTTGGCGCACGGTGACAGGCGGCAGCCGCGAGTATGTTGCCAAACTGACGGCGCCTTTCAAGGATCGTATCCGGCAGAATGATCCGGTCGTTGCTGTCAGCCGCGATGATCTGGGTGTTTCGATCAGAACAGCCAAGGGCTTCTCCGGTCGTTTCGATCAGGTGATCATGGCCTGTCATGCTGATCAGTCGCTGGCTGTTGTCAAAGACCCGAGTGCCGATGAGCATGCCGTGATGTCGTCGGTGCAATACCGTCCCAACAATGTTTATCTACACCGCGACAAGGCCTTGATGCCACGCCGGACAGAAGCCTGGGCAGCGTGGAATTTCCTGCGCGATTCAGACACCAGCGAAGGTGATGTCTGCATCAGTTATTCCATGCAGCACCTGCAAGGCATTGACACGGCCTACCCCCTGTTTGTGACGCTCAATCCGCCCCGTGAACCAAATTCCGAGCTGGTTTTCAGAACCTTCAACTATGCCCATCCTCAATTCACACAAGCCGCATTTGCAGGCCAGAAACTGCTGCAACGCATCAACGGCCATAACCGCTTGTGGTTTGCAGGGGCATGGACAGCTTATGGTTTCCATGAAGATGGCCTTACCTCTGGCATGAATGCAGCGGAAGGTCTTGGCGCTTTCATGCCATGGCGGCAGAATGCTGCCGCAGAACGCCAAATGGCGGAATAAATGAACCAGACCATGATGAACACGGCACTCCAGCCGTCGCTCTTTCGCCCCCCAGAGGCAGCAGCCATGCTTTATCTGGGGCAGGTGATGCATGCGCGTATGAAACCCAAGGTGCACCGCTTCACCTATAGCGTCTATGCGCTGGTGATAGACATCGCCCGTCTTGGTGAGTGCAGCACGGCATCCGCGTTATTTTCAGTCAATCGCTTCAATCTTCTGTCCTTTCACGAGCGTGATCATGGTTCCGGTGATGGTCGCCCCCTGAAGGACCATGTTTTTAAGATGCTTCTGGATGCAGGCGTGAAACAGCAGGTGAAGCGCGTGCTGTTGATGTGCTATCCGCGCGTACTCGGCTTCACCTTCAACCCGATCGCGGTATATTTCTGCTACGGTGAAACCGATGAACTGGTCGCGGTCATTTACGAAGTGCGCAACACATTCGGAGACATGCACACCTACGTTGCTCCGTTACGTGCGAACGAATTATCGGAAGCTGGTGTGCGACAGGAGCGCCAGAAACTCTTTCATGTCTCGCCCTTCATGGACATGGGCATGCACTACCGTTTTCGCCTGCGCCCGCCAATGGACGATCTTGCTGTGCGTATTCTTGAGACTGACCAGACAGGCCCCATACTGGCGGCAACCTTTGTTGGCCAGCGCAAGGACTTGACGACGGCAAGCGTTGCAGATGCCTTCCTGCGGATACCGCTGGTTACACTGAAGGTTGTCGGGGGCATCCACTGGGAAGCAATGAAGCTGTGGTTCAAGGGTATACGGTTCTTCGGACGCCCTCCGCCCCCTCCGGCTATCAGCCAAGATGGTATTTTTCGCAACGTGCCCAACAATCTGGAGAGTCACAAATGACATCGGCTCAACTATCTTCCCTTGATGATGTCTGTGTTCAACTGGCACCGGTCAGCGTATCGGTTCAGAATTGGCAGGAAGTAACAGGCGATCTGCCGCTTCTGGTTCGCAAGGCTTTCGGCTACGCTGTCCAACTCAAAACGGGGTCTTTGTCCGTGACACTGCCCAACGGCAGGACGTATATTTTTGAGGGTGCAAACCCAGGGCCTTCCGCCGAATTGATCGTGCATGACCTTGCCTTTGGCAAAAGACTGCTTGAAGGTGGCGATATCGGCTTTGCCGAGGCCTATATGGCCGGGGAATGGACAACGCCTGACCTTACGGCCTTCCTTTATCTCTTTTGCGTCAATCACGAAGCTGTCTCGACCCTTTTGCCAGGGCGGCCCATCGTGAAACTGTTGCAGCGCTTTCGCCACTGGCTGAACCGCAATACAAAGTCTGGTTCGAAGCGTAATATCCACGCGCACTACGATTTGGGAAATGCGTTCTATTCCAAATGGCTGGATCGCACCATGACCTACTCAGCAGCCATCTATGCGCCGGGCGACAATGATCTCGCCTCGGCACAAACCCGCAAGTATCGCGCCCTTGCAGAAGCTGGTGGATTTAAAGCGGGCGATCATGTGCTGGAAATCGGCTGCGGCTGGGGCGGATTTGCCGAGTTTGCTGCCAAGGAAATGGGATGCAGGGTGACGGGACTAACCATCTCGCAAGAGCAGTTCAACTTCGCGCAAAAGCGCATTGCCGACGCTGGCTTGAGTGATCGTGTTGAGATCAAGTTACAGGATTACCGCGATGAAAAAGGCACCTATGACAGGATTGCCTCGATCGAGATGTTCGAGGCTGTGGGCGAGCAATACTGGCCCACCTATTTTGGCCAGTTGCGTGACCGCTTGAAACCAGGTGGAACCGCAGCTGTACAGATCATCACGATTCAGGAAAAATTCTGGCCGACATACAGCAGCGAGATCGATTTTATCCGGCGTTACATCTTTCCAGGTGGTATGCTGCCAACACCCGAGCGCCTTGACAAACTTGGCGCTTCGCATGGTCTTTTGAGGACAAACCAGCGTATTTTCGGTCAGGACTACGCCCGCACACTGGCGGATTGGCGTGAGCGCTTTCGCGCTGCATGGCCGGAGCTTGTGCCCATGGGGTTTGATGAGCGCTTTTCGCGCCTTTGGGAATACTATTACGCCTATTGCGAAGCCGGGTTCAAATCGGAGAACATCGATGTCCGACAAATCGTCTATGCCAAAGCATAAAAAGCAGTGATGAACACACAATCCGACGGACCGAATAACCGCGAGCCCGGCTGGCTGCAACTTGCGGCTTACAGCTTGCCTGCGATGCCAATGGCCCTGTTGACACTGCCCTTCTACGTCATTGTTCCCGGCTATTATGCCAGCATCGGCATTCCAATCGCGACTGTCGGAGCCATCCTGCTTGCTGTGCGGCTTTTTGATGCTTTCACCGATCCAATCGCCGGACACCTGTCGGACAAGACAACCAGCCGTTTTGGCCGCCGCCGAATCTGGTTTGCAGCTGGCATTCCGCTCACCGCGCTAGCGGCATACATGGTGTTTTCTCCGCCCGACCAGGTGACAGGGCAACATTTGCTTATCTGGAGTCTGGCGCTTTCGCTGGGTTGGACCATCGCTCTGGTGCCTTACAACGCCTGGGGGGCAGAACTGTCGCCAAGCTATGATGGGCGCAACCGGGTCACGGTGTTTCGCGAAGGCTTTGCCTTCGTCGGCACCTTGATGGCACTGCTGTTGCAATTCGCGTTCAGTGACCCCCAGAGTCCTACCGCAGGACTTGAGCGCACACTGGATGTGTTTGCACTGATCATGATCGTGGCCTTGCCCGTTGCCGCACTTCTGACGGTTATTCTTGTGCCGGAACCTGTCAATCGCTCCGTGCGCAAGGTCGGGTTTGGCGAAGGTTTGTCATTCATGCGCAACAACGTGCCTTTTACCCGGCTCGTCATGGCCTTCCTGATCAACGGATTGGCCAACGGCTTTCCCGTGACATTGTTCCTGCTTTTTGTGCAGGATCGCCTGGAACTGGCTGATCGTGCAGGACTTTTCCTGCTGATCTATTTCTTTGCAGGCCTGATAGGCATGCCGTTCTGGCTGCTCGTGGCCAAGCTCAGAGGCAAGCATCGAAGCTGGTCCTATGCCATGTTTGTTGCTTGTGCTGCCTTCATCTTTGCGCCCTTTCTGCCACCGGGAGCAGATGCCGCGTTCCTGGCGATCTGCGTGGTCACGGGCTTTGCCGTAGGGGCGGATCTGGTGCTTCCTGCGTCCCTGCAGGCGGATGTCATTGATGTCGATACAGCGGCATCTGGAGAACAGCGCTCAGGTCTCTATCTTGCGGTCTGGGGATTGGCGACAAAACTGGCGTTGGCACTGGCTGTTGGCATAGCTTTTCCGCTCTTGGCATGGAGTGGATATGACCCTGCCAACGGCATGAAAACCGAGTTTGGCCTCAAGACACTTGCGCTGCTCTATGCCGCGGTTCCGGTGATGCTGAAACTGATGGCCATATCCCTGATGTGGGATTTTCCTTTGAACGAAGCGCGCCAGAGGCAGTTGCGTGAGGCCATTGATAAACGCAATCAAACCTGAACATCGCTGTTGTGAACGAGGATAGACTTGCGCCATAAACTGATCAGAAACAGTGTTGGAGAGAAAAATATGCCTGGCGCAATCCGCATCCCTGAAACAGGTGGACCAGAGGTTCTGATCTATGAGCAGATCGGAACGCCAAAGCCCGGAGCGGGTCAGGTGCTTGTCCGCCACAAGGCGATTGGCCTGAACTTTATCGATGTCTATTTTCGCACCGGCCTCTACCCTGCTCCCACACTGCCATTCGTTCCGGGCAATGAAGGAGCAGGTGACATTGTAGCGCTGGGTGCCGGTGTCAAGGATTTCAAGATTGGCGACCGCGTAGCCTATGTCTCGCAGCTCGGTGCCTATGCACAGGAACGCGTCATCGATACGCGCATCCTGGTCAAAATTCCCAAAGCCATTTCCTATGAAACTGCCGCTGGCATGATGCTGAAAGGCCTGACAGCGGAGTACCTGCTCAAACGGACATTCAAACTGAAGGCCGGTCAGGTGGTTCTGATCCATGCAGCCGCTGGCGGCACGGGCCAGATCCTTTGCCAATGGGCCAAACACCTGGGGGCAACTGTCATCGGAACGGTTGGCAGCAAAGACAAGATGAAAACCGCCAAGGCCATTGGCTGCGATCATGTTCTGAACACCGGTACGGATGATGTAGCCAAGCAGGTGCGCATCATCACGAAATCGGTTGGATGCGATGTTGTCTATGACGGCGTAGGCAAAGCGACCTTCGCAGCGTCACTGGACAGTATGCGGACATTTGGCACTTTGGTCAGCTTTGGCAATGCATCAGGTGCTGTTGATGCGTTCAATCTGGGAATTCTGGCTGCAAAGGGCTCGCTCTATATAACGCGTCCCACATTATTCACCCACATATCCAATACGGTTACACTGCGGGCCATGGCACGCAATCTGTTCCGCGTTGTTGGCAATGGAACCGTAAAAGTACCGGTCAATCACCGCTATCCTCTGGCTAAAGCAGCTGAGGCGCATGCCGCACTCGAAGGCCGACAGACAACCGGATCGGTCGTTTTGCTTCCGTAAGTCATACGATGACAAAAAAAAGCCACCGGTTACCCCGGTGGCTTTTTACTGGACCAGTAGCACTATCAGGGCTTTGGAGCTGCAGGTGCGGGAGTCACTGCAGCTGGTGCGCCACCCGGTGCAGGCGCAGGCGAACCGCCCTGAATCTGGCGGCGCATTTCATCGCTTCGCTTCTGCAATTCTTCCTGCATTTTCTTCTGCTGTTCCTCGATCACACGCGGATCAATCGGAGCACCTTCGACCCCTTTGGCAAAGCCTTCAAGCGGCATGACGAAGCTGACCTCACGGGCCGCCTGATTCTGTACCTGTATTGTCAGGTTCTTGCCGGATTTCAGACGGGCAAAGTTGGCATCGTTGGCGGTAAATTCGGCTAAGCAACCATTCTGGACACAGATGGTGTAGCGACCGGCAATCGGCTGACCGCCGTCTATCGAGGTACGAACGCCGGGCTGCAACAGGAATGTCAGTGGAAGCAGGTAGCGAACCTGTCGCTCGAACTTGTTGCCATCCAGTTTTGTTTCATAAAACGCCACAGCAAGAACAGGTGAATCATTCTCGGCCACGAAATCACGCGTCGTGTAACATGTCTCACGCTGTGTTGCGGGATCACGACCACATACCTTTGTCCATTCCTTCTGGTTTGGATCACCCTTCAGGTTGACAACCGAAGAACCTGCCTGGGGAGCGGCTGCTGCTGGAGCAGCGGGAGCAGGAGATGCAGGACGCGGTGTCTGCTGGGCCCACGCCGGGCCTGCGCCAAACGAACCTGTGGCAAAAGACACAACAGAAACTACCGCGAGCGCTTTGAAGCTACGCAAAACTGAAACCGAATGCATTTTCATTTCCTTCGTTCGGAAAGAGGTTTGGATAGCTGCACCGGCAACTCCGCGCCTTCAAGACAATAATAAGACTCTGAAGAAGCCTTTAGCGACTCTTGCAACGAGAAACCAGAGCGATTGGTGGCATTCCAGCGGCATTTTGACGGTGATGGTCACAAATTTATCAGACGCATTCATCGCAGCCATCACCGGCATGATAATATGCCATCATGATTCGTCGTTATTTCAATCGTCTGGCAATTCACACTATCCAAGTGCGTTGCCTGATTGCCCTGTTTTTCCTGGCAGCCTTGCAATCGACGCTTTTGCAATCGTCAGCCAATGCCCAGCACACGCATGGCATTGCCCGCCACGGCGTGCCTGATCTTGTGCCGTCTTTTGCACATCTGCCCTATGCCAATCCGGTAGCGCCAAAAGGTGGTCGTGTGGTCATAGGGCAATACGGCACATTCGACAGCATGAACCCCTACATCTCGCGGGGCGCGGTGCCTGAGGTGAGTGCGGGAAGCGGCCTCAATTCTCTCATCGTCCAGCCCTTGATGATCCGCTCGCTGGATGAGCCGTTCACGCTTTACGGTCTTGTGGCGGAAAGCATCGAAACAGCGGCAGACCGATCGTTTGTTGAATTCAAACTAAACCCTTTGGCGGCGTTTGCTGATGGCAAGCCAATAACCGCAGAGGATATACGCTTCACCTTTGAGTTGCTGCGCGAGAAAGGTCGCCCCCTCCAGCGCAATGCCTACCGTCGTGTGCGTGAGATCATCGTCAGCGATGCCCGGACAATCCGTTTTGTCTTCATGGAGCCGGATGGCGAATTGCCGCTTCTGCTGGCCCTGATGCCCGCTTTGGCAAGACATGCCATCGACCGCGAGACATTCGAGCAGCCCTCTTTCAAGCCGCCTCTGGGAAGCGGGCCCTACGTGCTGGCAGAGCTTGATCCGGGCAAGAGCTTCACGCTCAGGCGCAATCTCGCCTTCTGGGCCAAGGATTTGCCGGTACTCAAGGGTCACTTCAATTTTGACGAAATACGCGTTGATTTCTACCGGGATTCAAATGCCCTTTTTGAGGCCTTCAAGGTTGGCCTTGTCGATGTGCGCATAGAGACCGACCCCGGCAAATGGAGCAGCGGCTATGATTTTCCAGCCATGCGGGAAGGCAGGGTGCAGCGCGAGCAACTGAAGTTCGAGGCGCCGCGCGGCATGACTGGCATTGTCCTCAACACGCGCCGACCGCACCTCTCTGATATCCGCATCCGTGAAGCCTTGATCGAGCTGTTTGATTTTGAATGGCTGAACCGCAACCTGTTTCAGGGCGTCTATGCGCGACAGGCAAGCTATTTTGACCAGTCCGAACTGATGTCGACAGGTCGTGCAGCGTCTCCTGCCGAGCTAGCCTTGCTTGAACCGTTCAGGGCACAGATCAAGCCGGAGTTCCTGTCCGGAACATGGACGCCGCCCAAAACCGATGGCTCAGGCCGGGACCGGGGACGCAGACAGGCAGCGATGCTTCTGCTGAAAGAGGCGGGA
>JANMLW010000197.1:0-13648 GCA_031372765.1 Hyphomicrobiales bacterium | reverse complement strand
CTAAATAAAAGGCATTCATTCTATGCATTGCATTTGGCTAACATTGGTCTTGCCAAAACGCGGCTATGATTCATAAACTCGCCGCTGCCCTCGCCGCCTGATCATAATGGCCCGAAAGCGAGCGGAGTTCCGCTGCAAAGGCCGAGAGCTTGGCGGGATCAGCGCCCGCCCCGACGACAGATTTGACCAGCAAGGCCTCGCGGACGGCGCGGTATTTCTCGCAGGCGGTCTGGCCCGCAGGCGTCACGGTAACGACCTTTTCCTTGCCCGCCTTGCCGCCCTTGATCAGTTTGGCTTTCTCAAGTTTCTTCAAGGAGTAATTGACCAGATGCGTATCCTCGACATTGAGCACCAGGCAAATATCCGCCAGACGCTTGGCCTTGCTGCGGTGGTTGACGTTGTGCAGCACCAGAACATCAAAAGGCGAAAGGTCCGGCACACCGGCGGCTGCCATGCAGCGCACCATCCAGCGGTGGAAGGCATGGTTCAACATGGTCACGCCAAACTCGAACTCCGAAAGGGCTGGCATTGCGCCCGATGCCAGATGCCCGGAAGACACGATGGGGCCAAGATCAAGTTCCGTACTGTCTGTCATTGAAACACCCTAAAGAGCCAAGCCGACAATGGCACAAAGCAGCGACAGTGTCACAATGACGCTCAGCAGCAACCGCAACCGCATATACCAGGCCGGTGCGCCAACCGTTCCCATGGTCTGATCCGCAAGACCCATAAGCACGAACAATACGGGCATGACGACAAGCGCCATGGGTGATGGCGGCAACAGCAGCAGCCAGCCTGCTATTGATGGACCTACCGAGAGAATGAAGGCGCGGCCCTGCAAGGTTTGGTCGCTCATGCGCAACGCAAAGCCCCAGCGAATGCCGCCAAGGAACGATAGAATGATGGCCGCATAGGCCACCAGCCCCGCCACCGGATTATCAATAAGAGGAATGCTGAAATTCATGGTGATGGCGACAGCTAAGGCCATGAACGGCACGGTGCCGGCAAGGCCCAGAACCAGTGCAGATAGCGGGATATTTCTCTCGTCAATTTCAGCGCTCTGCATGTCTGGCCTCTCAGTCGCGCCGAAAGACATAGTTGGCGAGCCATCCGAAAGCCAGCGCCAGCAGCACCGTACTCAGGCCATAGAGGAACGGACGGCCGAAAGCGGCTGCCGCAGTGCGCGCCTCAAAGCCGGTTTTCACTACCTCGAAGTCGCTTTTCTCCGTGGCAAGTGGCGCACCGTCAGCATACAGCGTGGCCACGGCCTCATAGTTGCCCAGCGGTGCGGTGGCTGGCAGCGTAATGGCCGCCCGGAACAGGTTGGGTGCCAGAAACACCACGCCACGTTCAAGTTGCTGGAACAATCTGGCTTCGACCTTGAGGCGCACAAGAGCCTCGTGAAAGACCATCTGCCGCGCGGGCGTATAGGCCGGATTGAGGCCCCGCGCCACGACGTTCTCCATCAGGCCAATCTGGAAGCGCTCACGCAACTGGGGACTGGTGACTTCGCTTATGGCCCGCGATGTGAGGATGGCGAGATATCCCGGCAGATCAGCATATTTCATCTGGTCACTATTGGCCCAGATCGGCCCTTGCCGGCTTTTCTCACGGATTATCATCGGGCCAGCGGGCCCTTTGACCGTCACGACGATATCATAGGTTCCCGAGCGTGAAATGCTCGAACCGTCGCGTTCAATGGCACCAAACAGCACAAGCTCCGCGCCGCTGTAGCTTGAGGTTATCAGCACGCGGCTGGATGAAATGGACGTTATCAGCCGCTCCGCATGCGCTGTTCCACCTGCCACCCCCAGCATGGACAGCATCAGGATGAAGCACCGGGTCATGGCCGTTGTTCCATGGGTGCGAGCGAGAAGAGTTCGGCTGGCTTCAGGCCGATCTCGAAAGCGAAACGCACGGCAACGCCAAAAACCAGCACGGCGAGCAGCAAGCGGAAATGTTCTCCCTTGATATTCTGGCCCGCCCGCGCACCAATCTGCGCACCCACCACGCTACCGATGATGAGGATCAGCGCCAGCACGATATCGACGGACTGGTTGGTGATGGCGTGCAGAATGGTTGCTGCCGCCATGGTGAACAGGATATGGAACAGGGATGTGCCCACGACGACCGCTGTCGGCACGCGAAAGAAGTAGATCAGTGCAGGCACGACGATGAAGCCGCCCCCAATGCCCAGCACTGAACCGGCAAAACCGATGAAAACGCCCAGCGCCAGAAGCGGTATTATGCTGATGGCCATCTGTGATTGGGCAAACTTCATCTGCCATGGCAGTGTCTCGAACCACCAGCGTCCATCGGTGCGGGATGGGCGTGCCGTTCTGGGGCGCGAGGGCATGAAGGTAGCCTTCAGACTTTCGATCAGCATCAACCCGCCAACAGTCCCCAGCAGCGTCACGTAGGAAAGATTGAGCACGAGTTCAAAATATCCGGCGCGGCGCATGGAATTGAAAAACCAGACCCCCAGGAACGTACCCACCAAGCCGCCCGCGACCAAAATGCCGCCCAATCTCACATCAAGCGCCTTACGCCGCCAATAGGTGAGAACGCCGGTGGTGGAGGAGGCCGTGATCTGGGCGGTTCCGGTGGCAACGGCGACGGCGGCGGGTATGCCCAGAAACACAAGCAGCGGTGTCATCAGAAAACCGCCGCCGACGCCAAACAGGCCAGAGATGAAGCCAACAGCCGCACTCATCCCCAGTATGAGGAAAATGCTCACCGGCAGTTCGGCTATGGGGAGATAGATTTGCACGGGGTTTGACGAGTCGCTGTTTGAAATGACCAATGATCATATCAAACAGGGCTGTCACGTGCCTGCAACCTAAATATCCGTCAGATTGAATGATTCAGCCACGCGAGGCTTTTGGTCTTGCCTCTGGCGGTACCGTTTTTGCCTGATCATCCCAGCCACCGGCAGGTGCAATCACCTCATTCGCGGCAGGGTCAGGCGTGCGGGCCTTCCAGGTTGTTGCAGCGGCCTTGGCCTGTACCAGTTTGTCAGGGGACAGCCGCGTGCCTACTTCGTCACGCTTCTTCACGGCGTCATCGTCACCCTGTCCGCCTGCAGCGGCGAACCAGGCGTAAGACGCCATCAGATCCTGCGGTGTGCCAAGACCCCGCGCATAGAGAATGGCCAGATTGAACTGGCTGTCCTTGATGCCATGCTCGGCCGCTTTCCTGAACCAGTCGGCAGCGCCTGCGTAATCGGGTGTTCCGTTGACACCTTCGGCCAGCAGGACGGCCGTATTGTGCATGGCACGGGCGTTACCGGCATCGGCTGCGGCCTGAAAATGTTTCAGCGCCACCTTGGGATTACGGTCGAGGCCACGCCCCTCGCGGTACATTGATGCCAGCCGGTATTGCGCCGGAGCCGATCCGAACTCAGATGCGCGCTCGTACCATTGCGCCGCGATCTTTGGATCACGCGGTGCGCCACGGCCATCAGCAAAGCGGTTGCCCAGTTCCAGGAATGCATTGGCATCACCAGTTCTAGCGGCCTGCTTCAGACGCTCGGCACCACGCACACCCTCGAACTTGAAGAGAGGATCGGTTGCCATGGATTTGGTCGGAGGCAGTGCAGCGGATTGCGATGGAGACTCGGATATCGCCGTATCTGCCGGTTTGGCTGGCGGGCTGATGGAGCCGACCGAGGCGGGATCAAGCGGGCCAAATGCAGCCAAGGGTGAGGCTGCGCGGGTGGCGGAGGTGGAGGACAGGCGTTCCTCGGTGCGGGCAATCATTTCCCGCGCTGCCTTTTCACGGGTGGCAAGGTCTCTCGCGGTGCTCGCTGAAACCGGCGTCTCTCTTTTTGCTGCTTCTTTTGTGGCCGTTTCAAGCGGTGCAGGCAGCGCATCAATGGTGGGGCCGGGCAATATCTGGCGTGCGGGTTGCACGGAAGCTGTTGTCATCGGTGTTGTTATTTTCTGCGGAGGCGTCGCAGGATTCAGGCTGCCGGTTCGTTCCGGCACGTCTTTTACCGGTGCTGTTGCCTGCTGTTTTAAGCTGGTGAACTGCAGGGCGGCACCAACTGCCACAATCAATGCTGCCAGTCCGAGCAGGATGGCATGCTTTTTTGTCAGACCGACTTTTGTTCCGCCCGCATTGGCAACTGCCGCCTTGGCGCTGCTGGTTTTGTCTGCAATTGCTTTGGTAAGAGCCGGTATGCCCTTATTCCTGCCCTGCGCCAGCACTTCGGCAGACTGCTCGGCGGCAGCCTGTGCTGCGCGGCGGGCTGCGGCCAGAAAGGCGGCCTTCGGATCGGCAGGTGCAGCGACCAGCGGGGCATCTGCCAGGCGTGATGGTTGAAACTGACCTGGCACAGGTCGCCCGGCACCCGGTTCAAGCGGCATATCGAAAAGGGCATTGCCTGTTGTTGCTTTTCCTGACTGCGCTTCATTGGCGGCAAGCGACGGGACAAGCGCTTCCGCATCATGAAACGTATTGTCCTTTTTGCGGTTGGTTACGGCGTTTTTCGCCGCAGCGAAGACAGCCGCCATGCCACTTTTGGCGGGCGGCTCACTAATCTCAACGGGTGCTTGTGCCTGTTCAGGCAAAAGCTGTGAGAAGAGGCTTTCAGGGCGGATACCGTCGGCAGAGCGGGCAAAGCTCTGGTCTGCCGCATTGATGGCATCAGGCAGGATGGATGGATCAAAAACAGGAACCTGCCGAACTGACGGCGCTGGCTGATGAGGCGGAATTGGCTGTTGCGCATGGCTGTGCGTTGCCTGCTCCGGCATGTCATCCAGCGCATAGTCCTGAAGGGGCTTGGCACGGGAGATGACAGCAGTCCGTTCCACAAGGGGTTGTGGTACAAACTGTGGTGCTGCCTGAGGCATGACCTGAGGGACTGGGGGTATTGTATAGGGCAGCGGTTGTGGCGCGACCGGAGGGTTAAATGGTTGTGCAGCCTGGGGTGTGGACGATCTGGGCGTCTGGATATCACGCTCCATGTCGACAAGCCGGTCAATCACAGTTTGCAAGGTGCTGTGAACGGCCTCCAGTGTCTGGTGCGTGCGGCGCTCGCCTTCCTGTTGCGATGCCTGGATATCCGACAGGGCTTTTTCGAGTTGCACCGTGTCTGGCGCGGCAGCGCGGGGCATCATGTTTTGCTGGCTGAAAGTATCGGCAGCAGCCTTGGTGGCGGCCCTCTGGGCTACCTCTCCCATGTTGTCTTTCAAAGAATCCAGCTGCTGGAAAAGCTGCGTGAGATGCCGCTCGACACCGCTGATGTCAGCACCTGCGGGCATTTGCAGAGAACGGGGTGTTTCCTCGATCTTCTGGCTTAACTGACGGATTTCCTGGTGCAGCTTTTCAAAAGCCCGGTCATCGGCTCCACCATTCTGCACCTGTTCCAGACGGCTGACGATATTTTGAAGCAACGGCTCCAGATTTCTGGGCATTGGCCCAGCAGGCTTCTCGCCAATCATGGACTGGATGCGATCAAGGCGGATGGCGAGCTCGGAAGGCCCGCGCTCCATCGCATCAACCTTGCGTTCCAGGGCTTGCAAACTCTCCAGAACGCGGCTGTCAGTTGCGGGTGCCTGGCTTTTCAGGATCAGGGATTTCAATTCGTCAAAAGCGGTATCAACGGGTTTTTGCACGCGCAAATCGCGGGGGCCATTCAGGCGCGCGGTTGAAACTTTCTCTGTCAGGGCATCAATGCGGTCACTGATCGAGCCCATCTGCCTTTCAAGGGCGGAGAACCCGTTGCTGACAGGTTGCAGGTTGTCGAAGCCATTGGTTTTTTGCCTGATGCGGCTCAGTTCTTCATGAATCCGCGCCAGAGGTTGTGCCATCGATTCGCCATGGGCGGACGCGGCGATCTGTGTCCGCGATGGGGCCGAAGCGACAAGCCTCTTTTCAAGCTGCCGGATGGAATCAAGGACCTCTCCTTGCTGCTGGTTGTCCTGAAGTCCGCGAACGGCGCTCTGCATGTCCTCGATGGCACTGGCGAATGCAGACGATGGCGTGTGATCGCTGCCATGCGCGCCCGATTCCAGTTTGCTGGAAAGCTGGCGAATGGCATCTTCCATGGCGCTGAGGCGTTGGGTTTGCGCAGTGCCCTCTGACGCACTGCCCGATTGCCGCATATCCTGCCGCAGACTTGATTTTGATTCCAGCAGGCTGACGACATTGGAAATCTTGTTCTCAAGCGTACGGACAAGATCAGCGCTGTCCGACACAGCTCCCGTAGACATCTTGTTGGAGGTGGTGCGGCGGTGTGGGCTTGGGGATGTGCGGTTTTCGACATGCTCCATTTCGCTGAGGCGTCTTTCCAGCGCCTCCAGCACGGAGGCGGTGCGGTCCTCATTGCCGCGCAGGCTATCCTCGATGCTTTCCATGGCACCGTCGAGGATGCGGGATATCCGATCCTCGCTGATGCCTGAATCGCGTGCGCTGATGCGCTCCCTTGAGGGGCGGCTTTCATACCGGCGCTGCTGGCGTGATGGCCGTGTGTTGCGGTAGTCCTGGCGATCGTAGGCATTATGGCTGGCGCGGTTAAGCCATTCACTGACGGTCATGCCCGCAGCGCGTGCAGCCTCTTCAACAATCTCACGTGGATCGGGTTCATAGTCCCGGTCGCTCCATGGAACGCCATATGCCATCACTTCGCCCACTTCGGTTTGGCCTGAGGTGCCCAAGCCATATCATCCACAGGTACGATAGCGCATCGATAGCGAATCAGATGCAGAACGCCCTTGTGTACTCGCGGCAAAAATTGCCCCGCTTGTGGTAAAGGCTTGGTTAATTTTCGGCTTATTCGTTAACAAAATACCAAGCGGCTGTGCCGATGCGGTACAAATTTCTTTTGTCAGGACCAGCGCCGCAGCAACGGCAAGATCAGCGGCAACATAAGGCCAATGCCAAAAAACCGTACCAGATGGTGCAATCCGACATAAATAGGATCAAGCCCCAGCGCAGCCCCAAGGATAATCATCGCTTCCAGTGCGCCGGGCACGAAGGCAACCAGCGCAGCCCCAAAAGCAATGTTCAGCAGCCATGAGACAAGACCGGCCGCCATTACCGCAATCATGAAGCCGATCAGGAAGGCACCAAATGAGACAGCCAGTGTCTGCATCAGCAAAGCGCGGTTCAACGCGGAAAACCGTGTCCCGATATAGACGCCAACCAGACCAAAGCCGATCTCGCGCAGCATGAACGGCAGGTTGCCAGTCACAACGCCTGTGGCATGCAAACTGGCTGACACGAGCATGCCGCCAAAAATCCAGGGAGCCGCCATGCCCATGCGCGC
Source organism: Hyphomicrobiales bacterium (assembly GCA_031372765.1). Classification (GTDB taxonomy): domain Bacteria; phylum Pseudomonadota; class Alphaproteobacteria; order Rhizobiales; family Beijerinckiaceae; genus JADCCX01. The sequence continues at coordinate 6,378 of JANMLW010000197.1, read as the reverse complement.
GAGAAGCCATGCCACAAGCGCTCCCCCGCCCAGCATGCCCATGATGGCTACGTGACCGGCAACCTGTGCGGCGACCGGTGCCGCACCGCTGCCTGTCGCCACGACAAAACTGGGGAGAATGGCAACGAGTACGAACAATCGGAAGGACTGTGCAACCGTGACTTTCAGGACGTCGGCTTTTGCTTCTGCGGCCACGACAAGCACGGTGGACAACGCACCCGGCGTTGCGGCCAGAAAGGCTGTTGTCCGGTCCCAGCCGCCAAACCGCTGAAAGTAGAATTGGGTCAAGACCACTGTGACCATGAGAGAGAGTCCAAAGATCGCCAGACTGACAGGGTATTTCTGGAAGCCTTGCAGCATTTCCGGGGTTACACTGGCGCCCATGGCAACACCACCAAGCAGCATGCCCACATCCCGCAACGCGGGATGGAGCGTTGCATGGGCGCGCAGTGCCAGCAGCAATCCCACACCCACCATCGCGCCTGACAGGGAGGGCGCGGGCATGCCAATATACGAGAATACCACTGCACCAACGAATGCCGCAGCCAGCGTCTCAATGGCGGAACGGGGTGGATAGGACCAGTATGACATACTACCTGATGACAGCCCGGTCATCCTGAGGTCAATCCAAAGATACTGTCAGCTGTTATGCGAAAAAATGATGCGCATCAGATCAGCTGCATTGCGGGCACCCAGCTTTTCCATGATATGGGCACGATGCACCTCCACCGTGCGGGGGCTGATGGACAGGATACGGCCCGCCTCCCTGCTTGACGCACCGGCAGCGATCTCGCGAAGGACTTCCCGCTCACGCTGGGAGAGACGCTTGCCGACCAGATTGCCAAGATCGATTTCAGCTTCTGGAGTGCCGCCCAGGCGAGTGGAAGCGGTTATTGCAGCCTTCAACTGATCCAGCAGCACATCCATGGAAAATGGCTTTTCCACGAAATCATAGGCCCCCAGCTTGATAGCCTCGACTGCCATCGGGATATCGCCATGACCGGTGATCAGCAGGACAGGTGCATGATGTCCCTCTGACTTGAGTGTTCTGAGAACGTCCATGCCTGACTGGGCAGGCAGCATGACATCGAGCACGATGATGGCTGGTGCGCGCAGGCGCATACGATCGAGAAGGGCTGTCGCATCGGCGAAGCATTCGACGGCATATCCCTCCGCATGCAAGGCGATCGACAACGCATCACATATGGCGGGGTCGTCATCCACCACAAAAACCAGATGGCCCTGTTCTGTCGCGTTCAACATCCCTGACCCCTCAGCGTACTGGCAATCGCAGGCCAAAGCAGGCCCCGGCACCACGGCTGTCTTTTTCCAGTATCAGATCACCGCCATGATTCTGGGCAATGATGCGCGAGATCGCGAGGCCAAGGCCCATCCCCTGCGGTTTGCTGGTTTCAAAGGCCTTGAACAGCCTGCCGACAATCCGTGCGTCAATGCCCGGCCCGTTATCCGCAACGGTGATATGCACCATTCCGCCCCCGTCCTGCGTGGTCACGGCAATACGGGGCGGCTGGCTATCCCCGGTGGCCTCAAGGGCGTTACGCAGCAGGTTGATCATTATCTGACGTATCTGGTTGGGATCGCCCGACACCATTGGCAGGTCGGCCGCGAAATTGCGTTCGACCATAATCCGGGGATTGTTGCCAGGAAGTGCGACATCAATACTCTCCTCGGCAATCGCATTGATATCGACCATTTGTCTGTCCGGTTCGCCGCACGCCGTGAAGCGGCGCATGCGCCGCACGATGTCGCTTGTGCGTGCTGTTTCCCGCAGGGCCTTGGCGACAAGATCACGAGCCAACGGTGCCGTATCACCCGAAAACGATGCAGATATTTTCTGAAGCGACCGAAGATAAATCGACAGGGCAGCCAAGGGTTGGTTCAATTCATGTGCCAGGGCTGCCCCCATGGCATCCACGCCGGCAATCCGGGTGTGATCCTGAGCAGTGATGGCCCGGTCCGGGTTTTCGTGAAGCGCAGGATTGTGGCTGCGCTTCTGGATCGAAGCCTGAAGCATCATTTCGCCATTCCCGCTGCTTTTCATGCACAACGCGTATCACGCGATGTATCAATTTAAAACGTCATAAAAACCCGGGCACTTTTATGAAATCGCATATCTGGGTGTCATGCTTCACAAAGCCCGCTTTGGTCAGCGCTTTTCAACCCATTGCTTCAGCCGTTCTGCGGCAATCGTGGCCTGCTCGGGTGAGCGGGCAAAGCACAGACGGAAGAACTGCTCTCCTCCTGCACCAAAAGCCGTGCCGGGTGCTATGCCAACACCGACCTCATCGATTATATCCAGCGCGGCTTGCCGTGTGTCTACGATGCCATCAACCGTGAAGAACAGGTAGAATGCGCCGGTCGGCAGCAGGAAACGCACCTTGCCGGTCGATTTCAACGCCGTTGCGATAATATCCCGGCTGGTTCTGGCCCGCTGGATCTGGTGAGCGATAAAGCTGTCTCCGTTATCAAGGGCTGCTATGGCAGCGCGCTGGATGAACACAGGTGATCCCGAGGTGGAATACTGGATGAGATTTTCAGCCACCGGCCCAAGCTCTGGCGGGCATTCCAGCCATCCAAGGCGCCATCCAGTCATGGCCCAGTTTTTCGACATGGTCTGTACGAAGAGAATACGATCATTCCCGTCCATGACATCGTGGAACGACGGTGCGCGCTCACCCTCATACACGAAGCGCCCGTAAATCTCGTCGGCAATAATCCAGACCTTATGCTTTCGGGCAATGGCCAGAATGGACGCAAGTTCCTCCCGCGTGGCGGTCCATCCCGTCGGATTGGCGGGCGAATTGATGACAATGGCTTTTGAGCGCGGCGTGATGGCTGCTTCCAGATCGTTCATATCCAGATGCCAGCCCTGGTTGCCGAAACTCTGAGGCACGGTGACCGTGGTTGCCCCCGAAATGCCTGCGGCAGCCGAGAAATTGGGCCAGGCCGGTGTGGGGATGATGACCTCATCACCAAAGCCCGCAACCATGCGAATGGCGATCTGAACCGCTTGCATGCCACCGCCGGTGACATAGAAATTATCCCGCTCGAAAGGCTTGTCATACGTGCGCGTCATGTATCGGGTGATGGCATCACGCAGATCAGGAATGCCGCGCTGCCACGTGTAGAACGTCTCTCCTGCCGCCAGTGAGCGTGTCGCCGCATCCGCAATGAATGAGGGGGTGGGTGTGTCTCCTTCGCCGACCCAGAGCGAGATCGTGCCCGGCCTTGCACGGCCATAGGTGCTGACTTCAACAATGCCGCTTGCAGGGGCATCGGCAGCTTCTTGACAAAGATCGGACAGAAAGGACAATGGTGCAGCCTTGCTTCGGGAATGGTTGGCAGGCTTTAGCGAAGGATCAGTCCAAAGTCCCATGGAATCTTGGCATTGAATTGATGCAGGCGCGTTGTGGAACCATTGTTATCGACCGACACAAAAAAGCCCCGGGTTGCCCCGAGGCTTTTTCCGGTATTCCTGAAAAAGACCTTATTTCTTCAACAGATCGCGGATCTGGGTCAGCAACACTTCCTGTGCAGGAGGAGCTGCAGGTGCCGCAGCCGCTTCCGCCTTTTTCATCGAGTTCATGGCCTTGATGACCAGGAACAGAACGAACGCAACGATCATGAAGTTGACGACATAGGTCATGAACTGGCCGTAGCCGAGAATGGCGCCGGCTTTCTTGGCATCAGCGTACCCGGTGCCGGGCGCAATCTTTGCGCCGAGCGAGGCATAGAGATTTGAAAAGTCGACGTTGCCGAAAATAGCGCCCACGATTGGCATGATGATATCAGCAACCATGGATTCGACGATCTTGCCGAATGCGCCACCGATGATCACACCAACGGCGAGATCGACAACATTGCCCTTCATGGCAAAATCTTTGAATTCCTGAAGCATCGTTTAGCCCTTTTTGCTGTCGCGTCTTGACGCGCTTTGCGTGCTCCAACCCCGGTACACGCTCGGATTAATGGATTAACGAAAAGTTACGCAAAGATAAAGCATAGTTTTGCGTGATTTTTTGTACTTAGAGCAGATTTAATCCGAAAAGACTCTGCAAAATTGCATATATGGCTGCTGATTGATGGAGCCAAGATTCGTCATCCCATGCGCCGTATTGTAATCGAGGCGGTGAATCCACAGTGATTGCGCTTGCTTTTCTTTGCATGGCTTGCCAGTCTGCCATGCAGAATTGACAATACAGGAAGGCTGCATCTGGGAGGATGCGTCAACCATCAGGGAGGCCGGACATGGCGATGGATTGGGACAAGGTCCGCATCTTTTTTGCTGCGGCCGAAGCGGGCAGTTTCACCCATGCGGGCACGGCTCTGGGGCTGTCGCAGTCGGCTGTCAGCCGACAGGTCAGCGCACTGGAGATCGAGCTCAAGATTCCGCTTTTTCACCGGCATGCACGCGGCCTCATCCTTACCGAGCAAGGGGAACTGTTGTTTCGCACTGCCCGCGAGGTGTTGCAGAAACTGGAGCAGACGCGCGCCAAACTCACCGACAGCCGCGAAAAACCCAATGGCGAACTTAAAATCACCGCCAATGTCGGTCTGGGTGCCCACTGGCTGACGCCTCGGCTGGGCGAGTTCATCGACCAGTATCCCGAAATAACCGTGCAGGTGATCCTGACCGATGATGAACTGGACCTTGCCATGCGGGAAGCCGATGTGGCGCTGCGCTTGCGCCAGCCCGTGCAGGGTGATCTCATCCAGCGCAAATTGTTCACCGTGCATTTTCATGCCTATGCCAGCCCGGATTACCTCAAGCGTTTTGGCCAGCCCAAATCGCTGATGGAGCTTTCAGAGCACCGTCTGCTGAAGTTCGGGGGGACCTTGCCGCCTCACCTGCTTGATCTCAACTGGCATATGACCGCCGGCAAGGGACCCAAGGAACCGCGCGACGCGGCCTTTGTCGTCAACAACCTGACGGCTCTCGTACGCTCCTGCGAGCGGGGCTTTGGCATCGCCATCCTGCCCGATTACCTGGTGGAGCCTGAAAGCGGCATGGTGCAGCTGTTGACGTCTGAAACCATGCCGGAGCTGGATTGCTACCTTGTCTTTGCCGAGGAGATGAGGGGTGTCGCCCGCGTGCAGGTGTTTCGCGATTTTCTCGTTAGCAAGGCGCAAAGGTGGGCTTATTGAGGGAGCTGATCCTCCCCCAAAAGGTCAGGGCAATCGCATATGGGCTTGTCATTCCCGACCGTGTCCGGCACAGCCGGATCACGAGAGCGGGAATCCAGCAAAAAGTGTCTTCTTCAAATGATCTTTTGACGCCTTCGGCGAACCATTGCGCTGGATCCCGGCAATTAGTTATGAACCTTCGGATGCAGCTTCGCTGCACCTTGTCCAGGATGACAGGGGCATATGCAATAGCCCTGTCCCCAAGAGTGAGGGATCAGGCGCCGTGCCTGTCATTTCGCCACCCGCCCACAAACAGTGCAATGCGCCTGATGACCATGCACGGCAATGCACTGGATCACTCCAAATGCCTGCAAATTATGCATACCAGCCATCCCGAGCTTTTTATTGTGCAGCGCAGCAATTCGCTGCATAGATCTTGCATCGGTTTGCCGAGCTGCTCCGCTTCCTCCCGACGTTGAGCCCTCGCCTGTCGAGAAATACAAGTAGCGGCCCGTTCCTCCTCCCTAGGGTCGTATACTTTCAGGCCGGATGACACCCTCCCTGTCATCCGGCCAATTTTTTTTCCCTCATTTCGAGGTGCGAGCGCAGCGAGCCTCGAGAAACAAGTATTACCGTGCTGATGATGTTTCGAGGGCCGCCATGCGGCCACCTCGACATGAGGACATCAAGCCGCCTTGGCCGCGATGCTGCCGCCTCGACATGAGGATCACGCCCAGAGGCGCTCCTTCTCCATGCCTTTGTAGAGATCGGCCACGAACGGGGCGTAGCCGTTGAACAGCAGGGTTGGCACGCGCTTGCCGCTGGTGCCCAGCACTTCTTCGGTCGCCTGGCTCCAGCGCGGATGGGACACCTCCGGGTTCACATTGGCCCAGAAACCATATTCCGAAGCCTGCAAGTGCTCCCAATAACTCTTGGGGCGCTGCTCGACGAAGCTGATGCGCTTGATCGACTTGATGTGCTTGAAACCGTATTTCCATGGTAGGGCGAGGCGGATGGGAGCGCCAAAGCTGTTGGCCATGGTCTTACCGTAGGCACCCGTGACCATGAAGGCGAGATCATTGGCGGCTTCCGCGATGGTTATGCCCTCCACGTAGGGCCAAGGCTGCCAGCTATGGCGCTGGCCTGGGGCCATCTTGGGATCGAGAAACGTCTCGAACCGGACATATTTAGCGGACCCCAGCGGCTTGGCGATATCAAGCAGCGCCTTCAGCG
>JANMLW010000119.1:0-2882 GCA_031372765.1 Hyphomicrobiales bacterium | reverse complement strand
GTGGAGGGTAACTTGCTCACAAGACGCGCTTTCACCGCTTCTGTTGCCACTTTTGCGGCGATTGGCTCTCCTGCCATCGCTCAGTCAACGCCCATAACGCTGATTGTTCCTTTCGCGGCAGGTGGCCCCACGGATGTGATCGCGCGCATCGCTGCTGAAGGTATGGCGCGTGCGCTCGGTCAGCGTGTTGTGGTTGAGAATGTTGCAGGTGCCGGCGGTGCAACCGGCGTGCTTCGCGCGGCAAGATCTGCCCCTGATGGACGCACACTTGTCCTGGGCAATCTTGGAACACACGGCGCAGCACCAAGTGCAACACCCAATCTGCCCTATGATCCGCAGACCGATTTTGAGCCTGTTGGCTTGATCGCTTCAACGCCTATCGTGCTTGTCATCCGGGAAAAACTCCCTGCTTCCAACCTTGGCGAGTTCGTTGCGTTGATGCGGTCTATGCCGGGCGCTTTTTCCTTCGGTCATGCTGGGCAGGGCGTTACCTCCCACACCGCAGCAGTGCTTTTGCTCTCGGTCATGGGGGCTATGCAGACCGGCGTTCCCTATCGTGGCACAGCACCTGCCCTTAATGATATGCTTGCCGGCGTGCTTGATTTCATTTGCGATCAGTCAGTCATCATGGTGGAGCAGGTCAAGTCAGGCAAGGTGCGCGCCTTGGCCGTCGCCAGCAACACAAGGCTTGCGTCGCTGCCTGAAGTTCCGACAGCGGCTGAGGGCGGTCTTCCTGAATTTTCGATCACGGCCTGGAACGCCATTTTTGCACCAAAAGGAACCGATCCCGCAATACTGTCTGCTTACAACAAGGCGCTGGGTACTGCCCTTGAAGGACCGGAGCTACGCCAGCGGCTGGCGGCTTTTGATGCCGAGATTCCGGCAGACGGCGATGCGCGAACAGGCGAATCTTTGCGCCGTCACGTCGCATCCGAAGTTGAGCGTTGGCGAATGATTATTCGCTAGCGGGATATGGATGCTGGAACTCATTTCTTTTCAAAATGCCTCGAATTTTGGTCTACAATTGTTTTCTTTTCTGCTTGACCCCCATAAAATCCCGCTTCACACTGTATTTTGAAGTTTTCAAAAGATAAATCTCTTTTGAACATTCCCAATAAAAGACGGCATTAACCGCTATTGGACCTGGTCTTTTCTGACGGCTGTCAGAAGGCCTTAAAGGGAGGAGAGTTGATGGCCACCGTATCCATGACGGTGAACGGAAAAGCTGTATCCGCAGATGTTGATGCGCGCACGCTTTTGGTTCAGTTTTTACGAGATAATTTGCGCCTGACCGGCACCCATGTTGGCTGTGATACCAGCCAGTGCGGCGCTTGTGTCGTGCATGTCGATGGCAAGGCGCTCAAGTCTTGCACCACACTGGCGCTGACCTGCGAGGGTTCCACCGTGACAACCATCGAGGGTCTCGCCAATGGCACAGCCCTGCACCCGATGCAGGAAGCCTTCCGCGAGCATCACGGCCTCCAGTGTGGTTATTGCACGCCGGGCATGATCATGGCCGCTGTTGATATCGTCAACCGCAAGGGCACCAAGCTGGACGAGCACACCATACGGGAAGAGCTGGAAGGCAACATCTGCCGCTGCACGGGCTACCACAATATCGTGAAAGCTGTTGAAGCAGGCGCTGCCGCCATGGCCAAATAGGAGATGGCGCAGTGAGGTTGAGTCCTTACCTTGGGGAGTCCGGCTCGTGCCGGGCATCTCGAAGTGCAAGAGCGACCGTACGATAAGCCGGCCTCTCTTTCGAGACGCGATCTACTGATCGCTCCTCAGGATGAGGCCTCCTTTCCCCTATTGTGGGGAAAGGAAATGCAATCAGGGAGGAACCACCCGTGACCACACCCACCACAGGAATTGGCGCACCCGTGCGCCGCAAGGAAGACCACCGCTTCATCACAGGCAAGGGCAACTATGTCGATGACATCAACCGTCACGGACAGACCCATGCCTTCTTCGTGCGATCCCCCCATGCCCATGCCACGATCAAGAAGATAGACGCGGCTGCTGCGCTGAAGATGCCGGGTGTTCTTGCAGTTCTTACGGGCGCTGATCTGGCGGCCGACAAGGTGGGTGGTCTGATTTGCGGCTGGATGATCCATTCCAAGGATGGGTCACCCATGAAGGCGGGCGCGCATCCGGCTCTCGCCGATGGCAAGGTGCGCTATGTGGGCGATCATGTCGCCGTCGTCATCGCGGAAACACAGGCGCAGGCCAAAGATGCTGCCGAAGCCGTGAATGTGGAATACAGCGTTTTGCCAGCCGTGGTTGATCTGAAAACCTGCACCGACAAGGGTGCAAGCATCATTCATGATGTATCGGACAACAATGTGGTGTTTGACTGGCATCTTGGTGACAAGACCGCCACAGATGCGGCTTTCAAGAAGGCCAGGCACGTCACGAAGATTGACCTTACCAACAACCGGCTTGTCCCCAACGCCATGGAGCCGCGCGCCGCCATTGGCGATTACGATGCGGGCGAAGAGGCCTTCACGCTCTATACGACAAGCCAGAATCCGCATGTTGCTAGGCTTATCCTGTCGGCTTTCATCGGCATTGCACCGGAGCACAAGCTGCGCGTCATCGCGCCTGATGTCGGCGGCGGCTTCGGCTCCAAGATCTATGTCTATGCTGAGGAAACCGTTTGCGTCTGGGCCGCCAAGAAAGTGGGCCGTCCTGTTAAGTGGGTTGCGGACCGCACCGAGGAGTTTTTGTGTGTGGCCCATGGCCGCGATCACATGACCCATGCGGAAATGGCAATGGACGAAGAAGGTAAGATTCTTGCCGTGCGCGTCAAGACGCGCGCCAATCTTTGTGCTTACCTGTCCCCTTTTTGCTCTGCGGTGCCGACATATATTTATTCGCCG
>JANMLW010000070.1:0-37792 GCA_031372765.1 Hyphomicrobiales bacterium | reverse complement strand
GAAACGGGCAGGCGGGCGCGAATTTCATCCAGCAGGGAAGGCGGAAAACGCATGCTTCTCTTTGGACCCGCCTCCGGCACGCTTCAACAGAAAAAAGATTCTGGACATAGAGCGTCATACGCCTGTCATTAACTTTATGGCAAGAACCATGAGCTGAAGCGTCCATATTGCTTGCAAAAATGCCAAGAAGATGTTTATGCACGTCGCGAATACACAGCGTGGATCGGAAAACTGTATGCGTCGTTTGAGTGGCCTTTCCCTGCTGGTGTTGTCCGCAATGTCATTGCCCGCTTTTTCTCAGGACGTGCGCCTCGGTGATATCCGCGCCCATGTTTATCTTGAGAACTCTGGCAAACTCTCGGATGATATCCTGACACTGAAGAATCCGAAGTTGAGCAACCTGCCGCGTGGAGAGGGTGTTTTTGCCGAACCAGCCAACACGGTTGTCTTCAATGTAAGCCTTCTGGGTGCAAAAAACTCACAGCCCAAGTTCGCGTCCGCGCTTGTCAACATCACCACAACCAACCGCACCGGCCAGAAGAGAACCGAAACGCGCCCTCTGCTGGGCTTTGTTTTCGGGGAGGATGGCAAGGTCAACAGGCCTGTCGTGATTGACAATGTTACCTGCTCGAAGATTGAAATTGAGGTCAAGGCGCGTGGGGCATCCAAACGTGCCACCCTGGATTTTTCCTGCACGGACCCGATAACCGCTGACGCCGGCGATAAAACAACGGCAAAACCCAAACAATGACCCTGTTTTCATGAACGCTTAACCTTGCGTTCATTCATGGCCAGCGACATTGTGCCTCATGAGGGGCATGAATCTGCCCCGAAACAGAGTTCAGGCAGGGTTCAGACATGTGCCGTTGGGTCGCCTATCGGGGTCAATCAATCTACATGGAAGACGTGGTCACCAAGCCATGCCATTCTCTCATCCAGCAATCCCTTCAGGCGACAGAAGCCAAGACCGGCACCAACGGCGATGGTTTTGGCATCGGCTGGTATGGCGACAGGCCCGCCCCCGGAGCCTACCGGGAACTGCGCCCGGCCTGGTCTGACGAAAACCTGAAAGCCCTGTGTGAACAGGTCAAATCCGGTCTGTTCTTCGCGCATGTTCGTGCCTCCACTGGCACAGCCACCAGCCGCGCAAACTGTCATCCCTTCATCGATGGCAACCACATGTTCATGCACAACGGTCAAATCGGATGCTATGGCACTTTGCGCCGCCGGATCGAGAACCTTATTCCCGATGCGGCCTATGCCCTGCGGGCTGGCACGACCGACTCCGAGGCCATTTTCCTGATTGCGATGGCAAGGGGTGGCGCAACTGATCCCGTTGGTGCCATGGCCTCGACATTGAGCGATGTGAAAGGCCTTATGGATGATTGTGCAGTTTGCGAGCCGCTTCGCTTCACTGCTGCGATGACCAATGGGGAAGATATCATCGCTTTTCGATGGGCGTGTGATGACAAGGCCCCTACGCTCTACTGGAAAGAGACGGCGGGCGATCTTCTGGTTGTCTCCGAGCCTCTGGACGATACGCGCGCGCAGTGGACGCCCGTTCCACAAGGCCACGTCCTCGTCGCCCGCAAGGGCAAACCAGTCAATGTACGCCCCTTCAGATTGCAGGATCGACTTGCGGCGTAAGATTCACGGTTTGTAGGCCCGCGCCTCCGCGATCAACCGGTTTGAATTGGATTCTATGGTTTCCTGCAGCAGGGCAAAGAACTCGGCCTTGGGCAACCCGGGCGGAATGACAGGCAAAAATTCCATCACGACAAGACCCGGATATTTAATGAAGGTGCGGCGGGGCCAGCAGACACCGGCGTTGATGGCCACGGGCAGCACCGGCACATTCAGCACTTCGTAAAGATGAGCCACACCCATTTTGTATGACGGCTCGGCATCAACAGGACGCCGTGTTCCCTCTGGAAAGATCAGCAACTGACCGCCTTCGGACACTGCTGACGCCGCCGCAGCATTGATGGCGGCAACAGCCTCGGCTTTCTTTCCCCGGTTGATGGGAATCTGTGCGGCCTTCTTCAGATAGAAGCCAAACAAGGGAACCCACATCAGTTCCCGCTTCAGGATATAGCGTGGCGATTCCACAGCCCATGCGAGTGCCATGGTCTCCCAGGCGGACTGGTGCTTGCAAGCCACGATACAGCCGCCCGCGGGGATATTCTCGCGCCCTCGGATTTCGGACTTCACTCCACAGATCAGGTTGAAAAGCGTGAGATTGGTCCAGCACCAGCCATGCAATGTGATCTTCAGGAAGAGGTGCCTTGGTAGCAGCAATGTCGGCAGCGCGAAGATGAACCACAGGATATTGCTGATAATGAAGGCGATATTGAAAAGCAGGGAGCGGATGACAAGCATGGACCGGCCGTGATTGAGGCGGCCCCTGATTCAGACGCGCCGACGGGTGGCAGAAGCAGTGATGTCGTCCGAAGCGGCGGGTGTCGTCAAGCGGGCACGTGCAAATGCCACGAGGAACTTGCCATATTCCAGACCAACGGTGCGCAAAAGCTGCGGGTCCTGCCAAAAATCCATGACCTGCAGGCGCTCGGTCACAACGGGAGCCGCAATGAGATGCATATCAGGCATGTGTCTCTGCAATTCCAGCATCGCACGCGGCATATGATAGCTTGAAGTCACGACTATGAGCGAGCGATAGCCTTTTGCATTGGCCCAACGGCGCGTTTCCAGCGCATTGCCGACGGTATTGCGGGCCAGATGGTCCAGGTCCACGCAGCAGCCAAACCACTGTTTGAGAGGCGGTGTCTGCTGCACCAGTCTTTCCAGTGTTGTCGATGGTCCAACGCCGCTGATCAGCAACCGTTTGCCTCGGGCGCTGGAGAGCCATTCAACCGCATCGGGAATGCGGCTTGTACCACCCGTCAATGCCACAATGCCATCAGCTCTTGCCAGGTATGACGGTTCCTTGCGGTCGAGTGCGAATAAAAACACGAGAAATCCTGCCATGAGAAGCAGGGCAAGAAAGCCAGAAAAGACAATCATGGAACGCAAAAGGGCTGTGCCCGTCGCTTTAGCGGGATAGATTTGAATGTCTTCGCCCTTGTGGTTTGAGGCAAGATTGTTGGTCATCAATGCCTTATGCTACTTAAAAGCCGACTATAGCGTGGCTATTTCTGGATCAGCCAGGCTCAATCAAGGCCACGCAGATTCCTGTAAACCGTCACGCGTGAGACCACCGCGGTTGTTACCGCAACAACGAAGGCAATCATCACGACAGCAAAGTAACCACGCAAACCTAAAGCAAACGTTCCAAACAGCGCCTCAAGCTGGTCCCCTCCCGGTGTGGCGTTCAACCGCACCGCAAAAAAACCAGCCATCCAGAAGGCCAGCATAGCCGCTGCCCCACCAATGGCCCCACCTTTCAGTCCCAGACGCAGGAAGTGTTTCTGAAACTCCCTGGCAATGAACGCGTCGGATGCACCCACCAGATTCAGCACCTCGATGATGTCGCGGTTTCCGGCCATGGCCCCGCGTGTCGCGAAAGCGATCGCCAATGCTGTGGCAACAAGCACCAGCATCATGATAATGACCCCGACGATCACCATGGCACTGGCCATGGCGCCAAGACGCTCAACCCACATCCGGTGATCATCTAATGTGGCGGATGGCGCATCCTGAGCAAGCTTCTGACGCAATCCCGCAAAATCGGTGGTACCCTTGATTTTCAATTCGATCAGGCGCGGAACAGGCAGCTCGGTTATGTCGAGCGACGTGCCAAGCCATGGCTCCAGCAGTTTTTCGGATTCCTTTTTGGTGTAGACCTTTATTTCGCTGACTCCCCGTGTGGCCCGCGCCAGGGCGCTGACCCGCAGGACATCCTGCTCGATATCCCGGCCCGTTCGGGGGCGAATCTGTATTGTAGCCTCTCGCGAAATATCTGATCGCCAGCTTGAAGAAGCCGATGCCACCAGTTCAACCGTGCCTGCTGTCATGGACGCCAGGAATGTCATGATCGCCACAACAATCACAAGGGCGCGTCCGGCAATCGAGCTCGCCGAAAGCAGCGGTGTGTCATGGCGTGGAGCCGAAGCTGGCGGAGGCAGCGATGATGGATCAGACATCACTCACGTCTCGATCTTCATACGACCATCTGTCAGCGTGAGACGTCGGGCGGGAATCTGTTCCATGAGTGCCCAATCGTGGGTAGCCATGACGATGGCCGTGCCCAGTTTGTTGAGTTCGATGAAAAGGCGCACCAGACGCTTGGCCAAAACAGGATCGACGTTGCCAGTCGGCTCGTCAGCCAGCAGTAATTCCGGGCGCACAATCAGCGCGCGTGCAATGGCAGCCCGCTGCTTTTCTCCCCCTGAAAGCACCGTGGGCGGCACATGCATCTTGTCGCCAAGGCCAACCCAGCGCAGCAGTTCTATGACCTCGGGCCGGTAGCTGCTCTCATCCTTGCCCTGCACACGCATGGGAAGAGCCACGTTCTCGTATGTGGTCAAATGATCAAGCAAACGGAAATCCTGCAGCACAATTCCGATCTTACGGCGCAGGACAGTCACATGATCCTTGTCCATGCGGGAGACATCCTCGCCGAAGAGGTGGATAAGGCCGCGTGTCGGCTTCAGCGTTGCAAGCATCATCTTGAGCAAGGTAGTCTTGCCCGAACCCGATGGGCCGGATAAAAACTGGAATGAACGCGCTTCTATGCCGAAGCTAAGATCCCGCAGGATTTCAGCGCCGAGACCGTAGCGTAACCCGACATTCTCGAAACGAACCAGCAAGTCGGCACCCTGTTACATAAAACGAATCGTTTTTGATCTATTCCGTCTTCTTTTAACGCGCAATTAACCACAATCGAGAGACGAAACAGGATGAGCTCTCTTTTAATGAATAAGGAAGCTCTACTCTTGCTTTGGGAGCAACCATGGATATCGCCTGCCCCACCTGTGAGGCAGCCTATGAAATTGACGATGCAACGGTCAGTGCAGATGGCCGCAAAGTGCGTTGCGCTGCCTGCGGCACGGTCTGGCGGGTTTTTCGTGCCGAGCCAATGATCGGTGCGGTTGACAATCTGGACATTGCAGCCACCGCAGAAGCACAGGGCACTGATGTCATAGACTGGACCCCTGAGGGTTCATCAACTGTCCCTAGCATTACCCAACAACCGGAACCTGCACCGCGGCGCGCAAAATGGTCCAAGGATAAGTCGGTGCGGTCTGTTATCCCACAGAAGTCCAAACCCCAAATAGCAGCTCTTGCAGCGATAGCAGCTACGGTGGTTCTTGTGTTTGCTGGTATTCACCAGCGCGCAACCATGGTGCAGTATGTGCCGCAGTCAGCCCGTCTGTTTGCTGCGCTGAGCCTGCCGGTAAACCTGCGCGGCATCGACATCAAGGGTGTTGCCAGCCGCATTCTGGATGACAACGGCGTTTCCGTGCTTGTGGTGGACGGTGATCTCATCAACACCACAGCCCGCAAGGTAGATGTCCCCCGCTTGCGCTTTGCCGTCTTGAACCTGACTGGTCAGGAGGTCTATGTCTGGTCGGCCCAGGCGGATCGCGCCAGCCTGCAACCCGGTGAAAGCCTGAACTTCCGGCGGCGTCTTGCAGCACCTCCCGGTGAGGCCAAGGACGTAAGCGTGCGTTTTGTGACAAAGGCGGATATAACAGCCGGGATAAAGTGAGGGGATGCATGTCCGATATACCCGATAAGAATGTTATCCGTGTTCTCTTCGACGAGCAGCAGATTGCCCGACGCAATGATGAACTTGCGGCTTCCATCAAAAAGAAACAACCACATGATCTTCTGGTCATCGCTGTGTTGAAGGGCAGCTTCATGTTCGCCGCCGATTTGTTGCGTGCGATGCACCGGGCGGGCATGGCGCCTCAGGTCGAATTCATCCATCTCTCAAGCTACAAGACCGGCACAATCTCCACAGGCAAGGTCGACATCCTGCGCGATGTCGATAGTCCCGTCGAAGGGCGCGACGTGCTGCTGGTCGACGATATCCTGGAATCAGGCCGCACACTGGCTTTTGCCAAGGACCTGATGATGGCACGTGGTGCCAGAAGTGCTGACATCTGTGTGCTGCTGGAGAAACCCGGCAAGCGTGCCGTACAAATAGATGCCAGCCATGTTGGCTTTGTCTGTCCTGATCTTTTCGTGGTCGGCTACGGCATGGATGTTGCCCATGCCTACCGCCAGCTTCCTTATGTAGGCGTTGTTCAGCATGGAGCTGACAGCAGCCAAATGAATCTGATCTGAACTATGGACAAACCACAATGGCGCGCATTCTGATTGCTGAAGATGATGAACCGGTCCGCGGCTTTGTGAAGCGCGCCCTCGAAATGGATGGCCATCAGGTTGTGGCGGAATGTGATGGTGCAGCCGCGCTAGAGCGTCTGGTCGCGGAAAACGGCGCGTTTGACATGATGCTGTCAGATATCCGCATGCCGCTTATGGACGGCATTGCGCTGGCGCTGGCAGCGGGGCGGGACTTTCCAAAGTTGCCTATCCTGTTGATGACAGGCTTTGCTGATCAGCGGGAACGTGCCCATGATCTGGCTGCCATCATCGAGGATGTGGTGACCAAGCCCTTTTCGCTGGCTGAAATAAGGGCAGCGGTTTCACGCACTCTTGTTTCTGGAAAATCAGCCGCGCCCGTCCCTTGATATCCCCGGCTGTGGAAGCATGACATTCACGCTTGACATCAAAGATCATATCATATGATGATTGGGCATGAAACGTTTGAGAAGTTTTCATGCTGAGGTGGTTGAGCAACTTGCGCTGGATATCGCAGGTGGCGCTTACGCCGTGGGCATACAGCTGCCAACCGAGCCTGAACTTTGCACCCGGTTCGGTATCAGTCGTACCGTTGTTCGGGAAGCTGTAAAAACACTTGTCGCCAAAGGTCTGGTCACAACAGGTCCGCGTGTTGGTACCCGTGTTGCCCCCAAAGCCGACTGGAACCTGTTTGACCCTGATGTGATCGGCTGGCGTGTCGCTGCGGGCGTTGATGAGGTCTTTGTCCGCGACGTGATCGAGCTGCGCCTGTCGCTAGAGCCTGCGGCCGCCTGTCTGGCGGCACAAAGAGCAACAGACCTGGACCGGCATGGTATTGCCACCGCTTATGCGGGCATGGTCAAGGCCGTCGAGCGCGAGAATGAAGGCTACCATGCTGCTGATCTTGCCTTTCACACCGGCATCATCAAGGCCTCACACAACCAGTTCTTTGCCAAGATGACGCCCATTGTAGAAGCAGTCCTGAAGGTCTCCTTCCGGCTGTCAGTCAAAAGCCGGGGAAGCGCTGCCGCATCGTTGCCTCTGCACAAGCACGTGCTTGATTCGATTGCAGCTCAGGACAAGAACCGTTCCGAAGAAGGTATGCGCGCGCTCATAGAGAGTGCGCGCCGCGATATTTACAGCGACATCGTTCTTGATGACTTTGCCAAAAAAGGAGCCGCCTGATGCTGGCCCAGCTAGAACATCTTTTTTTCAGAGCGATGGAAATACTGCTGGTTGTCTTATTGATGGCAATGCTTGGCATGGTCTTTGGCAATGTCATGCTGCGCTGGTTTGCTGACAGCGGCATACAGATATCGGAAGAGATGAGCCGATTCTTCTTTGTCTGGTTGACTTTCATCGGTGCCGTGGTCGTGGCGCGTGAAAATGCGCATCTGGGTGTCGATGCCTTTGTGCGCACACGCGGACCTGCCGGACGTCTCATATGCCTGGTGTTGTCTGATCTTCTGGTGCTGTTTTGCTGTGTTCTGTTCTTCTGGGGCACATGGCGACAGGCCCCCTTGAACGCCACCAATATCTCACCGGTTGCGGGGCTGAACATGCTCTGGGTCTTCGGTGTTGGCTTCTTCACCTCCATCGGCATTGGCCTGATGACCTTGCTGCGCCTCATCCGCGCCCTGACAAACACATTGCGGCCCGGAGAGCTGGACGCCTTTGCCGGTGAAGGCAACGATGATGTAGTTGGCACCCTGAAGGGTAAAATGGAATGACCGTCATTGTTTTTCTCGTATCGCTCTGCGGAGCCATGGCGCTTGGCATGCCCTGCGCCTTTGCCCTGATGATCTGCGGTATTTCGCTGATGGGTTGGATGGTCTTCATGGGCGTTTATCCCGCCTTTGACGCACAGGTTATTGCCCAGAAGATGCTGGATGGCTCTGACAGTTTCATTCTGCTGGCCATACCGTTTTTCATCCTTGCGGGTGAGTTGATGAACGCCGGCGGCTTGTCCAAGCGCATTGTTAATTTCGCTTTGGCCTGGATCGGTCATCGCCACGGCGGTCTGGGTTATGTCGCCATCATCGCCGCAGTCATCATGGCATCATTGTCCGGTTCTGCAGCGGCTGACACGGCTGCTCTGGCGGCCATCCTGATACCGATGATGCGCAGCGCTGGTTACAATGTGCCGCGATCAGCTGGGCTTATTGCAGCTGGCGGTATCATTGCGCCCGTCATTCCGCCATCCATCGGGTTCGTGATCTTTGGGGTAGCCGCCAATGTTTCCATTCCGCAGCTCTTTGTAGCGGGCGTCGTGCCTGGCATCCTGATGGGCATCAGCCTCGTTTTTGCCTGGTGGTGGGTGGCCCGCAAGGAAGACCTCAAGCCAGTTCCCAAGCAGTCATTGGCCGCCCGCATTCAGGCCACCAAGGACGGGGCCTTTGCCTTGATGATGCCGGTTTTCATACTGGGTTCCATCCGTTTCGGCTGGGCAACGCCAACCGAGGCAGCTGTCGTTGCAGCGGTTTATGCGCTCTTGGTCGGCATGTTCATATACAAGGAATTGAAGGTCTCGCAGCTGTTCGACCTGTTCCTGTCAGCGGCAAAACTGACCGCCATGATCATGTTCCTGGTGGCGGCTGCCCTGATATCCTCATGGCTGATTACGGTGGCCAACATTCCGGGCGAAATCGGCAAGTTTCTCGAACCCTTCATGGACAACAAGCTGCTGCTCATGATCCTGATGATGATACTGGTGCTGGTTGTGGGTACGGCGCTCGATTTTGCGCCAACCGTCCTCATCCTGACTCCGGTACTGATGCCCATCGTCAAGCAGGCTGGCATTGATCCGATCTATTTCGGTGTCCTGTTTATCATGAACAACGCAATTGGCTTGATCACGCCGCCGGTGGGGATCGTGCTCAATGTGGTGTCCGGCGTGGCCAAGGTATCGATGAGCGATGTCATCAAGGGCATCAATCCGTTCCTCATCGCCCAGACGATCGTGCTTTTCCTGCTGGTGCTGTGGCCGCCGTTCGTCATGGCCCCTTACCGGCTGTTGTCAGGACGCATTGATTTCATCACCTTTCTGCAGCAACTCGTTGGCTATTGAGTTGCTGGGAAAATAACACTGAACCAAACCAGAACCCTAGGGAGGATACCATGTTGAAGAAGACACTTCTGATCACCGCCGCCACACTAGCGCTGTCAATCGGCACCGCTTCGGCTCAGTTTACCGAGCGCACAATCCGTGTCTCAAACGGTGTCACGGCTGATCATCCCGTTGGCAATGGTATAGCCAAGATGACGGCATGCCTCGCGGAAAAATCAGCCGGCAAGATGAAACTCCAGGCCTTCTGGGGCGGAGCGCTTGGAGGGGACCTGCAAGCCACACAGGCTTTGCGTTCCGGCACCCAGGAAATGGTTGTGACCTCGACATCACCGCTGGTCGGCATTTCAGCTGATCTTGGCGTATTTGACCTGCCGTTCCTTTTTGCCAATGAGAAAGAAGCAGACGGCATTCTTGATGGCGCATTTGGAAAATATATCTCTGATAAAATGCCAGCTGTAGGCCTCGTAAACCTTGCTTATTGGGAAAACGGTTTCCGGAACCTGACGAATTCCAAGAAGCCCGTTACCAAGGTCGAGGATTTTCCGGGCCTCAAGGTGCGTGTGATGCAGAACAATATCTTCCTCGATACCTTCAAGACTCTTGGCACCAATGCCGTCCCCATGGCCTTCCAGGAGGTTTTTGCAGCGCTTGAGACAAAGACCATCGATGGACAGGAAAATCCATTTGTCACCATCGACACGTCGAAAATCTATGAGGTCCAGAAGTATCTCTCAGTCACACGTCATGCTTACACGCCGTTCATGATTCTCTACTCAAAGGCCTTGCATGACAAGCTCTCGGCTGATGAACAGAAGGCTCTATCGGACTGCGCGGCTCAAGGGCGCTCCGAACAGCGTACTGTGTCACGCGAACTGTCCGAGAAGTCACTGGCCAATATCAAAGCCAAGGGCATGCTGGTCAACGAGATTGCACCCGCCGAGCAAGCGCGCATGCGGGATGCCGTCAAGCCCGTCTATGAGCGCAGTGCCGCAACCATAGGCAAGGCGACCGTTGACCTTATGCTGGCTGAACTTGCCAAGCTGCGTTGATACAACCACTCTCAGCCGCCAGCTCTGCAAAGGTTGGCGGCTGTTACCCTCTCAATGATTGACAGTTTTCAGTCGGGACGCATCCCATGCGTATAATCGCCGTTGAACCCTTCATCCTGCATATCCCTGTTACCGGGGGGTCCATTCAGGATTCCACCCACACCGTCACCCATTGGGGCGTTGTGGGGTGCAAAATAACGACTGACACGGGCCTGCAAGGCTTCGGCTACACCGGGACTCATGCCCATATGCCATCCGACCGCCTGATCACGGCCTGCATTGAGCATTGCTATGCACCTCTCCTCATCCGCGAAGACCCGTGCGAAGGCCAGAGGCTGTGGCTGAAGCTGGCCCGAAATCCCGCCCTGCAATGGGTAGGTCGTGCAGGCATCACGCAACTGGCGCTGGCCGCGGTGGATGTGGCGCTCTGGGATATCCGCGCCAAGGCAGCGGCTGTGCCGCTCTGGCATCTCTTGGGTGGCAAGACGCATGCGCACGTCGAGGCCTACAACACCGATATAGGCTGGCTGTCACTGTCATTGGAACAGATCATCGATGGCGCGAAAAAAACCATCGAGATCGATGGTTTTCGCCGCATCAAGGTGAAGGTTGGCCACGCCAATCCGATGCTGGACGTGCGTCGTCTGGAAGCGATCCGCCATGCCATTGGCCCTGACATCACATTGGCAATTGATGGCAATGGCAAATGGGACTTGCCCACCTGCCAGCGCTTTTGTCGTGCGGCTGAACCGCTGGACATCTTCTGGTTCGAGGAGCCGCTGTGGTATGATGACGTGCGGTCCCATGCCCGACTGGCAGCGAGTACGCCAATCCCCATAGCGCTGGGCGAGCAACTCTACACGGCAGACGCCTTCAACGCCTTTCTGGATGCTGATGCCCTGCACTGGGTGCAGCCGGATGTGACGCGCCTTGGCGGGATAACCGAATTTTTGCAGGTTGCTGACATGGCACTGGCCAAGCGCCTGCCAGTAGCTCCCCATGCCGGTGAGATGAGCCAGGTGCATGTTCATCTCGCCCATTCGCATCCGGCTGTTGCCCTGCTCGAATACATCCCCTGGATCAAGGATGCATTCATTGAGCCGGCAGAAGTGCGCGATGGCGCGTTCGTTACGCCGCAGGTGCCCGGTGCCGGATCAACGCCAACACCAGCAGCTTTCCACCAGTTCAGTCAATCCCTAGCCTGAGGTCCATCCCTTGAAAATCACAGCGCTTGAAACGGTCCGCGTTGAGGAGTTTGGCAACATCATCTTCGTTCGCCTGCACACGGATGAAGGTGTTGTTGGTCTTGGTGAAACCTTTATCGGCCCCAAGGCGGTGGAAGCCTATTTGCATGAAACCGTTGCCCCCAAGCTGATCGGCAAGGACCCGTTGCAGATCGAGGCGCGTAACCGCGATATGGCCAACTATCTCGGCTGGCGCTCATCAGGGGTGGAAACACGCGGCAATTCAGCGGTTGACATCGCGCTGTGGGACATCTTCGGCAAAGCCCATGGCAAACCTGTTTGCGAGATGTTGGGCGGCAAATCCCGCGATAGCATCCGCACGTATAATACCTGCGCAGGCTACCGCTACATCCGGGACGGGCGCTCACAAGCGGTAGCCAACTGGCATGTGGGCGAACAGGGCGGACCCTATGAGGATCTGGAAGGATTTCTGAACCGCGCCGATGACGTGGCACATTCCCTGCTGGAGCAAGGTATCACCGGCATGAAAATCTGGCCGTTTGATATCGCCGCTGAGCGCTCAGCTGGCTGGGATATATCGCCCTCGGAATTGAAAACCGCGCTGGAGCCTTTTGCCAGAATTCGCAAAGCGGTGGGCGATAAAATGGATATCATGGTTGAATTCCATTCCCTGTGGAGCCTTCCGATGGCCAAGAAACTGGCGGAACGGCTCGCAGAGTTTGATACCTACTGGCACGAAGACCCGTTCCGGCTTGATAATATCGGTGATCTGAAGGACTACGCCCGCCACTCCAAAGCCTGGGTCTGCGCTTCCGAAACGCTCAGCACTACCCATGCCTTCCGCGAGTATCTGGAAACGGGCTCGGCTGGCGTCGTCATGCTCGATCTGTCCTGGTGCGGGGGCTTGACCGAAGCCCGCAAGATCGCAGGCATGGCGGAAGCCTGGCACACACCCGTTGCCCCGCACGACTGCACGGGGCCAGTGGTCTACATGGCGTCGTGCCATTTTTCGATGCATGCCAAAAATGCACTGATCCAGGAAAGCGTGCGGGCTTTCTATACCGGCTGGTACAAGGAACTGGTGACGGATCTGCCGGTTATGACCAACGGTGAGGTGACCGTTTCTAATAAACCAGGCCTTGGACTGGAGCTTCTGCCGGACCTGACAAAACGACCGGATGCAGTGGTACGCTGGAGCAAAGTCTGAGCTGATTTGACCAGAAACCTTGACTTGAACTTGCGCTTGCAGGACATGGACCTGACGGTTCACCATTATCCCGCATTCACACCGGCTTCGGGGTCATTTCGACAGCATGTCCAGCACCTTTTCCGATGATGAGCGCCATACTCTGGAGCGCGAGCTTCAGGTTCTCAATCAGGAGCATCGTGATCTGGATGCTGCGATTTTTGCGCTGGAACAGGTGGGTCCCAAAGATCAGTTGCAAATTCAACGACTCAAGAAGCGCAAACTGGCGCTGAAGGACCGCGTTGTCCATATTTCGGGCAAGTTGCGTCCGGATATCATCGCCTGAGAGGACAGCGGTTTTGAACAGAGTACATCAACCTGTCTGCATCATTATGGGTAGCCAATCGGACTGGGTGACAATGAAGCATGCGGCCGCCACACTTGAGGCGCTGCACATCGGCTTTGATTCCCGCATTGTTTCGGCACATCGCACACCCGATCGTCTGGTAGCCTTTGCCAAAGGGGCTAAAGCCGAAGGTTTTTGCATCATCATTGCGGGAGCAGGCGGTGCGGCGCATCTACCGGGCATGACAGCGGCGATGACGGAACTGCCCGTGTTTGGCGTGCCGATTGAATCAAAAGCCCTTGCCGGTGTCGACAGTCTGCACTCCATTGTGCAGATGCCGGCAGGCATTCCCGTCGGTACACTTGCTATTGGCAAGCCTGGTGCCATCAATGCCGCGCTGTTGGCGGCCGCCGTGCTGGCCCTCAATGATGAAGCGCTGGCTGCACGGTTGGCGGCGTGGCGACAGGCGCAGACGGACTCGATAACGGATCGTCCTGTTGACATGGTCGAGAACTGATTCATGGCTGAGCGCGTCCTTCAGCCCGGTGATACCATCGGCATTCTGGGCGGTGGTCAGCTTGGCCGCATGATCGCCTTGGCAGCAGCGCGTCTTGGCCTCAACTGTCACATCTATGCACCGGAGCCGAACAACCCCGCCTATGATGTTGCGGCGCGCCATACGGTTGGCCAATATGACGATGAAGCGGCGCTCAGAAACTTTGCAGCCTCGGTCGCCTGTGTCACCTACGAGTTCGAGAATGTCCCGGCGCGGGCGGTGGACATCCTGTCGGCCCGTGTTCCGGTACGTCCCGGGGCCAAAGCGCTGGCTGTATGTCAGGACCGCGTGGCGGAAAAAGAACTTGCGCGCAAGCTGGGAGCGAAAACAGCCGCCTTTGCCGAGATCCACACGCTGGATGATCTCGCCGCGCAAATCCTCACTATTGGTGTGCCGTCAATCCTGAAAACCCGCCGCTTTGGCTATGATGGAAAAGGGCAGTTCGTGCTGCGAAGCGACCGCGATGTTGATGCGGCCTGGTCCACCGTCGCTGGTGCGCCCTGCATTCTGGAAAGTTTCGTGCCGTTCCAGCGCGAGGTCTCGGTTGTGGCAGCACGCGGCCTCAACGGTGCCGTAAAGGCTTTTCCTGTAACAGAGAACGAGCATAGGGAGCAGATTCTGCGCCGCTCTTGTGTCCCTGCTACCATCCATCCCGAGACAGCGCGGGAGGCCATTGAGGTTGCCGGGCGCATCGCCGCGGCTCTCGACTATGTCGGTGTCATGACAGTGGAGTTTTTCGTATCGTATGAGAATGGCGCCGAGACGCTCTATGTCAACGAGATAGCGCCGCGGGTGCATAACTCCGGCCACTGGACACTGGATGGTGCGGATACCTCGCAGTTTGAGCAGCATGTGCGCGCTATCGCGGGCCTACCGCTCGGCTCGGTTGCTCAGCGCTCCCGCCATATCGAGATGATAAACCTGATCGGGTCCGATGTTGACAAGTGGCAGGGCTATCTGGCGGAGCCGGGCGCGCAACTGCATCTTTACGGCAAGGGCGACACAAGCCCGGGGCGGAAAATGGGGCACGTCACACGGGTGATTAGGGGGTAAAAAGGCCATTCTCAATGTCATTGGAGATTGCGGCCCTTGACGCTTCGATCCCTTGGCTCGACACTGCCCTCTCAACAACACGGCAGATTCAATGGCATCCTTCGTTTTTTCGCCCAAGCCTCCCGCTGGCATCCCCGTGGTTGGATCATCCAAATTGTTTCCTGTCCGGCGCGTCTATTGCATCGGACGAAACTACGCGGCACACACCCGCGAAATGGGAGGTGATCCTGACCGCGAACCGCCGTTTTTCTTCATGAAACCCGGTGATGGCGTGCAACCTGTTGCCGCTGATACATTGGGCAAGCATGCCTATCCGCCTGAAACAGCGGATTATCACCATGAGCTTGAATTGGTCGCGGCTCTGTCCAAGGGCGGACGCAACATTGCCGAGGCAGAGGCGCTGGCATGCGTCTTCGGTTATGCCACAGGCCTCGACATGACCCGGCGAGACCGGCAAGGCGAAGCCAAGAAAATGGGCCGACCATGGGAAGTCGGCAAATCGGGGGACAACTCTGCCGTTGTTGGCCCTCTGGTGCGAACGGCACGCGCCGGAGATATCCTTTCGGCACCACTGCTCCTCAAGGTCAACGGCACGGTAAAGCAACAGGCCTCCACCGCCGACATGATCTGGTCGCTGGCCGAACAGATCGCCGTTTTGTCGCGGTTCTACACCCTCGCTCCAGGCGATATCATCATGACTGGCACACCGGACGGCGTAAACCCGGTAGTGCGTGGCGACGTGATGGAGGCCACAATTGGCACCTTGCCAAAACTGCGTGTCAAGGTTGTCTGATATAACGGGGCTTTGCGTTCGGTGATCTGAGGCGCTATCGTGCCCTTGTCGTTTGTGAGGGCACGACTTTAGATAAAAGGACCTGCATTGCTACAGAACTGGATGGTGGTGCTGGCGGCGCTGGTCTATCTGACCGCGCTTTTTGCCATTGCCCATGTCGGTGAAAGCCGTGGCCGTGCCCTGATGAGCGGGCGCCTGCGCCCTGTAATCTACGCACTGACCCTTGGCGTCTACTGCACATCCTGGACATTCCTTGGGTCGGTCGGCCTGTCATCGCGCACCGGCTATGACTTTCTCCCGATCTATCTTGGCCCGATCCTTGTGATGAGTTTTGGCGCATTCTTCATGGCGCGCATCGTTAATCTGGCTAAAGACAACAACATCGCCTCCATCGCCGATTTTGTCGCTTCCCGGTATGGCAAGAGCCAGGGTGTGGCTGCCGTTGTCACGCTCATCGCCGTCATAGGGGTGCTGCCTTATATCGCGCTTCAATTGAAGGCTATTTCAGCCTCGCTGGAGGTGTTCATTGCCTATGGTACCAATCCCGGCGCGGCTTCCGCAACAACACCCATATTTGGCGATATTTCCCTGCTGGTCGCGCTTATCCTGGCCTTTTTCGCCATCGTATTTGGCACAAGGCAGGTTGACACGACGGAGCATCAGGACGGCCTGATGATTGCGGTTGCCATGGAATCCGCCATCAAACTGGCGGCATTCCTCATCGTTGGCATCTTCGTCACTTGGGGCTTGTTCGGTGGGCCGGTGGACCTCTGGCAAAAAGCCATGCAGCGGCCCGCCGTAGCGGCAATTTTCTCGCGCACGCCAGACTGGGGCCTTTGGTTCACCATGACACTGCTGTCCGCCGGGGCCATCATCATGCTGCCACGCCAATTTCATGTGACCGTGATCGAAAACCGCAACCCGTCGGATATCCGGCGCGCGGCATGGCTTTTCCCGCTGTATCTCGTTGCCATCAACCTGTTTGTAGTTCCCATTGCCCTTGCGGGGCTGCTGATTTTTCCTGGCGATCTGCCGGGCACCTTGGTTGACCGTGACATGACGGTACTGGCCTTACCATTGCAAAACGGTTCGGGGCTTATCGCGCTGGTCGTACTCATTGGCGGCCTGTCCGCGGCTACCGCCATGGTGATCGTGGAGTGCGTGGCGCTGGCCATCATGATCTCGAATGAACTGTTCATGCCGCTGGTTTTGCGCCGTCGTGAAGGGGTTACGCTGAAGGACATGAGCGGCACAATCCTGCTTGTGCGCCGCATAGCCATCGTTGTGGTGTTGCTGCTGGGATATGCCTACTACCGGGCTGCAGGGGATGCGGCCCTCTCGTCCATCGGCTTGCTGGCCTTTGCAGCGATTGCCCAGATCGGCCCCGCTTTCATTGGCGGATTGTACTGGAGCCGGGCCAATGCCCGTGGTGCCATGGCTGGACTGATCGTTGGTCTTGCTGTCTGGGCCTTCACGCTGCTCATACCCAGTTTTGGCACTGCCAACCCGTGGTTCGGCCCAACCATCCGCAATGGTCTTTTCGGCATCCATGCCCTGCGCCCGGAAGCCTTGTTCGGCACAGTGCTCCACCCTTTGATCCATGGTGTCATCGCCAGCCTTCTGGCCAATATCACTGCCTTCGTGCTTATCTCACTGAGCCGGGCCGCCACGCCTGTCGAGCGCTTGCAGGCCCGTGTGTTCGTAGATTCTGATCCGGCTGTGGTGGCTTCCAGCCTGCGGTTCTGGCGGGCGGCCACGACCATGGATGAGTTGCGCCAGACCGTTTCGCGGTATCTGGGTGAAGACAGGACCCATGCCGCATTCCAGAGTTTTGCCAGCAGCAACGGCCTGAACGTGGATGGCAAGATGCCCGCTGATGCCAACACCTTGCGTTTTGCCGAGCATCTGCTTGCCTCGGCCATTGGAGCGTCATCCTCGCGCCTTGTGCTGTCGTTGCTCTTGCGCCGCCGCAACCTGTCCTCGGATGCAGCCTTGCAGGTGCTGGACGAGGCCTCAGCCGCCATTCAGCAGAACCGTGCCCTGCTGCAGCATGCCCTGGACCATGCCCAGCAGGGCGTAACCGTGTTTGACAAGGACCTGAATCTGCTGGCCTGTAACCGGGCTTTTCAGGCTATATTTGACCTCCCGCAAGGGCTTGTAGAGTCAGGCACCCGTCTGGAAGATATCATCCGCTACAATGCATTGCGTGGCCTGTATGGATCAGAAATGGATGATACTGTGGTTGCTTCGCGCATCCAGAGCTTTGTTTCTGAAACGGAGCCAGTGCGCCTCAAACTGCCAGCACGGGGCATCGTGGTCGATATTCGCTCCAACCACCTGCCAGATGGCGGACGGGTGACAACCTATACTGACATCACGGCAACGGTGGCAGGAGAGGAAGCGCTGGAAAAATCCAACGAGACGCTGGAGCAGCGCGTGCGGGAACGCACGGAGGAACTGACCAAAGTCAATATGGAACTGAGCCGCGCCAAGGCGCTGGCCGATGAAGCCAATGTCTCCAAGACCAAGTTTCTGGCAGCAGCCTCGCATGATATCCTTCAACCCCTTAATGCGGCACGGCTCTATACATCGTCATTGGTGGAGCGCATTTCGGGCGAGGAGGTCACGTCGCTGGCGCGAAATGCCGATGCATCGCTGGATGCGGTTGAGGAAATCCTTACTGCATTGCTTGATATCTCACGCCTGGATTCGGGCGCCATGAAGCCTGAAATCAGCAGCATTCGTGTCGACGACATATTTCGTCAGCTGGCCATCGAGTTTGGTCCCATGGCACGAGAGAAAGGCTTGCCCTTGACCTTCATGCCCTGCTCGCTTGCTGTAAAGACGGATCGACGACTGCTGCGGCGTCTTCTCCAGAATCTCATCTCCAATGCGATCAAGTACACACCGAAGGGTCGCGTTCTGGTAGGCTGTCGCCGGAGCAAAAACCGATTGCGCATTGAGATACGCGATACCGGCATTGGCATTCCGCATAACCGGCAAAAGCTGGTTTTCCAGGAATTTCAGCGTCTGGATCAAGGTGCTCTCATTGCGCGTGGACTTGGCCTTGGCCTGTCGATCGTGGAGCGTATTGCCCGAGCGTTGAACCACAGGATATCGCTCAGTTCCATCCCCGGCAGAGGAACGGCTTTCACGATCGACCTGCCGCTGGCACCCGCTCTGGCGGCCGTGCCAACACCACAGCAGGTGTTGCCACCGCCCTCGGTCCTTGCCGGATTGCATGTGCTGTGCATTGACAATGAACCGTCCATTCTGGACGGGATGCGAATTCTGCTGGAAGGTTGGGGTTGCAGGGTTGCCACAGCGGACAGTGAGCGGGCTGCCGTCACACTCCTCAAGGCCGGGAGCCTGATGCCCGATGCCATGATTGCTGATTATCATCTCGACAAGGGCAATGGCCTTTCCGCCATAAGGGCCGTGCGCAAGACACTGGGCGCTGAGCCCGCCACGATCCTGTTGACAGCGGACCGGACAGCCGAGTTGCGTGACAAAGCACTAGCAATCAATGTGCAGGTATTCAACAAGCCCCTCAAGCCAGCTGCGCTGCGGGCCTGGCTGGCACAGATAGGAGTGAAACGGGTTGCGGCCGAATAGGCCGGCGCATTAACCCGGTTTATCAGCAAACGGTTAACCATCTGCCGCAATACCGCCCCTTCAATGCCATTTTGGAAGCCTTTGGAAAGGTTGATGACAGGTTTCATTAACCGGCCAAAGTTTAAGTTTCATTCCACAAACGGCAGGGCGGCTGGTTTTAACCTGACTAGGACCTGACAGGAGATAACATGTTTTCGCTCGTAATTTCACCCCGCAGCCTGAAGCTCGGCATGGCCTTGTCGCTGGCGTTGGCACTCGGGGCATGTGCCAACAAGCCAACCGAGGGCGCTGGCGGGCCAGGCTCCGGCTTTGGTGCCGGTGGGGCCGCTGTGCCCGGATCACAACAGGATTTTGTCGTCAACGTCGGAGACCGCGTATTTTTCGATTCTGATTCATCCGAGCTGAGTTCAACAGCCGTCGCCACTCTCGACAAGCAGTCTAACTGGCTTAACCAGTACACCCGCTACAGTTTTGCGGTCGAGGGTCACGCCGATGAGCGCGGCACTCGCGAATATAACTTTGCGCTCGGTGCGCGGCGCGCCGAAGCCGTGAAGAACTATCTTTCCGCCAAGGGAGTTTCCGCAAGCCGTATCCGCACCACATCATACGGCAAGGAACGGCCTGTAGCGGTCTGTGACAACATCAGCTGCTGGTCGCAGAACCGGCGTGCCGTATCCATTCTGAGCGGTGGCGCAGGAACCTGACCTAACGGATTTGAAGATGATTCAAGAGATCCGGCCTTCCCCCCTATGACTCCGCGGATATGCCATCCGCACAGCAGGTTCATGGGGTTGGCCGCGATACCCTTGCCAGTGACTGCGCCAGGCGCGGTTACCAGACGTAACAGGGGTGCGGGTGTCCAATGACATCCTCCGGGCATTTCTCTGCCCCGAGGATCGGACAATGAAATGGCCGGTGTTCCGTTCGGGACATCGGCCTTTCTTTTGGGCCTTTCTTGTCAGCCTCGCTTTTGGGTTGACGCCTGTTCAGGTAATCGGCAACATTAATGCGTTGCCATACCCAGCACGCTTGGCCATGCGGGCGCACCACGCCTCTACATTGGGACGCGCCTGACGTTCGATGGGCATATGTAACCAGCGAAAAACAGCCGGGACAAGCGCAATATCGCCAATGGTAGGGTGATCGGTTGCAAGATAATCGCGGCCCGCCAAAGCAGCGTCCAGAATGGCCATCAGCGGCTCGGTTGCCTGTCGCGAAGCCTCGATTTCAGCAGCATTGCGCTGCTCGGGCGCTGTGCGGACCAGACCTTTGAATGCCGCAGCGTAGGTGGGATAGTAGGCGGTTGTCTGCCAGTCCATCCAGCGGTCGGAATGGGCGCGCACAACAGGATCACGAGGCCATAACCTGCCATCGCCATATTTAGCTCCAAGATAACGCACGATGGCGTTGCTTTCCCACAGCACCACATCACCATCCACCAGAACCGGCACAAGGCTGTTGGGATTCATCGCCACAAATTCAGGTGACTGCACCATTCCAAATACGCCACCGGCATCGATACGCCTGTATTTCAGACCCAGCTCTTCGCAGGCAAGGACCGGCTTCTGGACATTGATAGAATTGATGCGGCCATAGATCGTGAGCATGATTGGTTTCCTGATTGACGACCCGCTTTAGATGCATAGTTTTGAAAGCTGAATCAACACAGTTGAGACGTTCCTGCTCGCATTCAGCCTTCGCCCATTGCTATAAGGCTGGCATTTCCGCCTGCCGCCGCTGTATTGATCGAGATCACCTGTTCGTTGGCAAAGCGCATGAGATAATGCGGGCCGCCCGCCTTGGGTCCAGTACCGGAAAGGCCTGATCCACCGAAGGGCTGCGTGCCGACAACAGCGCCGATCATGTTGCGGTTGACATAGAGATTGCCTGCCGTTGTGCGTGCCTCGACCAGACGGATGGTCTCGTCGATGCGCGTATGCAACCCGCCCGTAAGGCCAAAGCCGGTGGCAGCAATCGCATCCAGAACCGCCTCGATGCCACGTTTTTTATCACCAGCCCTCCAGCGCACAACATGCAGAATGGGACCGAATACCTCCGCTTTGAGGTCACTGATCCACGGCAGTTCAAACACATGGGGCATGACATAATTGCCCTGTGGGGCATCAGCGGCAAGATGCACCCTGGCGAATTTCTTCATCGCCGCAATATGCCTATCAAGGCCTGCTTTCGCATCGGTGTCGATTACAGGGCCTACATGCACCGCGTGATCAGAGGGATCACCTACCTTCAATTCGCGTGCCGCTCCCACGATCATGGCGATGATCCTTTCAGCCACATGCTCCTCAACACAAAGCAGACGCAAAGCCGAACAGCGTTGCCCGGCAGAGCGAAAGGCACTCATCACCACATCGTCCGTCACCTGCTCAGGCAGAGCTGTGCCATCGACGATCATGGTGTTAATCCCGCCGGTTTCAGCAATCAACGGAACAATCGGACCATCCTTGGCGGCCAGCGACCTGTTGATGAGGCGTGCCACTTCGGTTGATCCGGTAAAGGCAACGCCTTCCACATGAGGATGCGCAACAAGCGCTGCGCCGACACGGCCATCCCCGATGGCAATCTGCAGAGCAGCTTCTGGAATACCCGCCTCGTGCATCAGGGCAACAGCAAGCTGGGCAATCAAGGGGGTCTGCTCCGCAGGCTTGGCGATAACGCAGTTGCCGGCTACCAACGCTGCCGATACCTGCCCCAGGAAGATGGCCAGCGGAAAATTCCACGGACTGATGCAAACAAAGCTGCCGCGACCGCGTAGACGGAGGCGGTTTTCCTCCCCCGTCGGGCCCGGCAGCACGGTGCCATGAGCATCGAAATGCCTGCGCGCCTCAACCGCATAATAGCGGCAGAAATCAACAGCCTCACGCAATTCGGCAATACCATCCTCCAATGTTTTGCCGGCTTCATTTTGCAGGAGCGCGAGAAACTGTCCCCGACGCATCTCAAGAAGATCAGCCGCACGCTCCAGCGATGATGCGCGTACACTGACGGGTGTGGCGTTCCAGTCACGGAAGGCGGAGCGGGCGGCGTTGAAATAACGGGAGATGTCTGCCACTTCATCCCCACCATGCGCTTTGCTTATGGGGGACAGCAGGAAGGGCTTCATCTCAGCCATCACTGCGAGCAAACTTTCCTCATGTCCCAGTTCAATGCCGGTCGCGTTCTTGCGTGTCTCGCCATAGAGGTTGCCAGGCATCGGAATTCTTGGGTGCGATGCCTTGTCGGCAGTGCCAATGATATGCTGCGGACGCTTCAGCAAGGCGGCCAACGGCACATCCGGATCAGCCGATGCCGAAACGAATGACGTGTTCGCACCATTTTCCAGCAGGCGGCGCACGAGGTATGCCAGAAGGTCCTTATAGCCGCCGACAGGTGCATAGGTTCGACAGGCGATACCTGGCGTGCTTTCCAGCAGGCGGTCATACAGCGCCTCGCCCATGCCATGCAGACGCTGGAACTCGAAGCCATCAGGTGTTCCGGCATGCTCCAGAATGGCCGCCACAGTAAGCGCGTTGTGCGTGGCAAACTGCGGATATATGCGCGGCCTTGCCGCCAGCAGGCGGTTGGCGCAAGCCACATAGTTGAGATCAGTCATCGCCTTGCGCGTCCAGACAGGATAGCCGGCCAGCCCGCGTTCCTGTGCCCGTTTTATCTCCGTATCCCAATAAGCGCCTTTGACCAGACGCACCATGAAGCGCCGGTTGAGCCTTGCAGCCAGTGCCTCCACCCAGTCGATGACAGCAATGGCGCGCTTCTGATAGGCCTGAATGGCGAGGCCAAAGCCATCCCAACCATTCAAGGAAGGATCGGAAACCACTGCTTCAATAACATCGAGTGAAAGTTCCAGCCGGTCGCATTCCTCGGCATCCACCGTAAAGTTGAGATCGAAAGCCTTGGCTTGACGTGCCAGGTCAATTACCAGCGGCACGAGCTCTGCAAGAACGCGGCCGCGCGACAACGCCTCGTAGCGCGGATGCAGGGCTGACAGTTTTACCGAAATGCCAGGACGGTCCGGCAGGGTGCGGTTGCCGGCAGCACGGCCAATGGCGGCAATGGCACTGGCGTAGCTCTTGAAATAACGGGCGGCATCCTCTGCCGTTCGCGCGCCTTCACCCAGCATGTCAAAGGAATAGCGAAACAGCCGCGCATCCCCTGAAGAAGCACGCTTGAGAGCATCACCAATGGTTTCCCCCAGCACAAAGTGATTGCCCATGATGCGCATGGCCTGCCGCGTGGCAGTGCGAACGGTGGGAAGGCCGATACGCTTGGCCATGCTGCGCAGAATGTTCGTGGGCTCTTCACCAGGCTGGATAATACGGGCGGTTATGCCCAACGCCCATGCGGAGGCATTGACCAGCAGGGCATCAGAGCGCGGCTCGTGGTTTGCAAAATCCCCCTGCCCCAGTTTATCCTCGATCAAGGCATCGGCCGTGGCGGAATCGGGCACGCGCAGCAGCGCTTCAGCCAGTACCATCAGAGCCAGGCCTTCCTTGGTCGACAGCGAATACTCGCGCAGCACCTCCTCGATACCACCAATGCCGCCGGACTGGTTGCGGATGGCCATGATCAGATCGCTGGCGATGGCATCAACCCGCGCTTCCTGTGCAGCTGGCAATGCAGCGGCTTTCAGCAGTGTGTCTGCAATGGCTGTCTCATCGGTGGCATAAGGTGCGCGAAACGGCGAAGCTAGGGACATGATAAAGCCTATGAATGCGATATTCACAGGATAAACATCATTTTTAGGAATTTCGAGCGTTGATTTGCCACGGATACCGCACTATTCACCGATACTGACATCAAATTCGGGTTTTTCAACATGACAACACTTGACCGCCTCGATCGCCGCATCCTGAAGTTCCTGCAGGAGGATGGTCGCATTTCCAATGTCGAACTGTCCGACAAGGTAGGGCTTTCACCAACTGCCACGGCAGAGAGGGTCAAACGCCTGCAAAAGGAGAAAGTCATTCTTGGTTATGGCGCAAGGCTTGATCCTGCCAAGCTCGGGCGCTCTTTCCTTGTCTTCATTGAGGTGACGCTCGACAAGACAACCTCAGATGTCTTCGAGAAATTCGGGATTGCCGTGCAGCGTGCGCCCGATGTGCTGGAATGCCATCTGGTCGCGGGCGGCTTCGACTATCTGGTGAAGACTCGCGTGTCTGATATGGCGGCCTATCGCACGCTGCTGGGTGACACCATTCTTTCCCTGCCCGGCGTGAAGGAAACCCGCACCTATGCCGTCATGGAAGAGGTAAAATCGGAAGCGCCGATACCGGTGTGAGTTCAAGTTCAGAATTTGTATCTCACACTGGTGCTGATGAAAGGCTCCGAACGAACTTTCACCCATGCTCCTTGCTGGACAACCACTAGGCTCTTTGTGAACCCTATCTGGGTGTTCCAGCGCCAGTGCTTGTCCGCAGCGTATTCAAAATCCGCGCTCACTGTGACATCACGAGCCCCGGCTTTTGGCTGCACAAAAAGCGGTCGCCTGCCCAGAGAGACACTGTAGGGCACGGCGTAATTCTGCCGCATATACTGACCATCTGCAAGGGAGAGCCCTGTCGCAACCGTGGTCGACCACTTCATGGTCAAGGGCAATCGATACTCCAGACCAAGGGATAGGACATTTCCCTTGTCGGGTCCGATAAAATGCGCCAGCTCAGACCATAGTTTCCAACGTGAAACGCTATATTCGGCAAACCCCAAAACAAATGTGGAGGTGCCGCGTTTGGCATCCACGGAACGTGATTGAGATTGGGAGCGCTCTCGGGATTCCTTTTCGTCGAAAGAGAGGGAAATGCCAGCAGCAAAACGATCACTTTCGCCGACAACGCCTCTGAGCGACACGATGTTTGCGCCTACTCCGCGATCGGATGAGAGGAAGAAGGTATCCTTCCACGACAGATCAAAAACCAGCCCGGTTGCACCCTCAATCGCGCGCCGCTTCCCCTGCTTCGAAACCCAGCGCTGTCGGAAACCCAGTTCTGCATTCCAGTGCCGCACAGCAAGATTTTCAAACACGACACTGGATAGATCCGCATTTCCGGTAGGTGGTGTCAGTGCAGATAAAGCAGGACTGGGTGAAGCGAAGCGAGATGCTGGTTTTGCCCCCTCATCATCATCGTCCTCTGCCTGTTCAACTGGTGGCCGCATGTCAGCCCCCCGCGTTGCAGGAACACATGAGCCCGAAATCAGAAAGCAGCTGAGGCACAAGGCCTTCCAGTTGAACAATGATCAGACCTTCAAGCAAAGCGACCGGCAGAGGGGTGAATGCGATCTACCCCTAAACGAGCTTCGCTTCAGGGGGGTCAGGCCTGAAGCGAAGGCAGGTTCTGATCGGGGGCGGGTTATCAGAACCGGTAGTTGAGCCCTACCTTGGCCAATACCTGACTGCTTTCGACATTGGTGGTGCCTGCCGGGAAGACGAGCTTCTTCTTGCCAAAACCCGACACCTCGACTTCACCCTTCAGGCTGAGTGACTCGGTCAGCTTCTGTTCTACACCCAGACCAACGACAGGCCCGAAATTTGTCACCGTCTTCTTGGCCGCCCTGAATGCACCCACAGCTGGTGAATTGTAGCGTGTCGAAGCTACAGCAATACCGGCGGTTCCATAGACAAGTGTGGAACCGAAGGAATAGCCCAGGCGGCCTTTAAGGGCGCTGCGATTGCTCTGCTCTGCAGTCAGGTTGGTGATGGATTTTTTCTTGCCGCCACCGGTGAATGTAGTCTCGGCCTCGACACCGTAGACAATGTTGCCAGACTGAAAATTATATCCAGCCTGAATGCCAGCACCTGCTCCATTCAGGCTCTTGCCTTTGTTCTTGTTCTTGTTGTTGACAAGGCCACTCACGGGCGGGTTGACGAAGTTGAGAGCGGGTACGGTTGTGTTACCCTTGCTTTTGAATTCGCTCCCCACAAAGCCGCCATGCACGCCAATGTAGGCACCGGCCCAATCCTGCACTTTGGCAGGAACAGGAGATGAAGGCACGCGGCGGCTGGAAGTCGATGGATCTGCTGCCATTGCTGCTGCTGACATCAACATGAATGCCGTTGTCATTGTGGCAAGGCCTGGAATGGTTGTTCTTATCATACTGGTCATCCTGAGTAGGGAAGGTCGTCGCTCGCCCCCAAAGGCCCTGCGAACCGCCCGGTTTCAGGCGATGTCATTGCAATATGTGCACAGGCTGCATTCGTCGCCCGCCCCGGTCTGTCCGGGCCGAAATCTGCACGAACGGGCCCGTTCGGACATCAGTTCCCTTCGCAGAATCACGATTGTGATATGCATATGCCTGAACGGGAAACAGGATTCGATGAAAACCACACTGCTTGGACAGGTCCTGTTCTGGTCACTACTCCTGCACCAAGTGTTCGCCATCCTGTTGCTGCTTGCCAGGCCGGAAGACCGCAAGGATCACTCTCTTGCCATAGCGTTATTCTTTGCCTGCAATATCATTACAAGCCTGCCGCAAGTGCCGGAAATGCTTGGCCATGCCCCACTGGCACCTGGTGTTGATACCATCGCCGTGCCGTTCCTTATGCTACTTGGCCCATCCATCTATTTCTATTGCCGGGCTTTGGTCAGCCCGGATGTGCTGCATCTGAAGCGTAGTGATGTCTGGCATGTGGCCCCTTTTGTTGTTGCAGTCATTGTTGCGCTGGAGTTGCTTATCCTCTTGATCAAAGTTCCAGCAGTTGATGCAAACACGGCACTGTTGGCTACCTCGGACTCGAACTGGACAACGCGTGTAACGGTTGGTTTTTCCGTTCTTCTTCTGCTGCTGTTTGTCGGAACGACCAGCTTTTATGTGATACGGAGTTTACGACTGCTGGCACGCTATCGACGAACCCGCTTTGACTACTTCTCGTCCGATGAAGGCCGGAACCTGAGCTGGATCGAGATCATGATGGGCGTGATGAGTTTCGCTTGGCTGATCAACATTGCCATGCTTGCCGATGATTTCTCATTCAAGAGTCTGACTGTCTTTCACAACTTCGCCATTATCGTGGAAGCAAGCTGGGTTTATGCTCTGTCCTTTCTGGTGCTGTGGCAAAAAGCAGTTTTCACTCCCGCTCACACGCAGTTCGCGACACAGGATGAGGAGGATCCGTCCGCACCTTCCAAGTATCAACGGTCAGCGCTGGATGATGAACGGCGCAGCCGCATCGCCGCCAAAATCGAGATGGCAATGGAACGAGACAAGCTCTACCGCAATCAGAATGTGACACTCCGAAACCTGTCAGACCACACAAGGATTTCGGAAAACTACCTGTCGCAGGTTCTGAATGAAACGCTTGCAAAGAACTTCTACGAATTCATCAATCATTGGCGCATCAAGGAAGCGTGCAGTCTCCTGTTAGCAGGCGCGGGGTCAATTATCGATATCGGCGAGCAGGTTGGCTTCAACTCACGCTCCACGTTCAATGCGGCCTTCAAGAAGGAGACAGGGCTGACGCCGTCGGAATACCGGACTACCCGACAGTTGAGTGAACCAGCAAAGCAGAACGCCTGTTAGTCAGAAACAATGCATCAGCAGCAGTCAGAGCCATGCTGATCGCACGGTCATAGGCAGCGATTGCGCAGTCGCACTGTCCTGCCTTGGCCAGAAGATCAGCCCGTGCGGCATGAAACGGCTGATAGTCCATCAGCGGTTCGGCTAACTCCTCAAGCGCCGCCAGCGCCGGAGACAGTGCCCCCCATTCAGCCAATGCTACCGCACGGTTCAGCTGGATGACGGGGTTGGCATCAAAGCGCAGCAGGGAATCATACAGCAACACAATCTGGTGCCAGTCTTTTTCACCGATCTGACAGTGGAGAGCGGCAATGGCGGCCTGAATCTGGTACGGCCCCGGGGATCGCTTGACAATGGCCCGGTCAAGCAGCGCCTCGGCTTCGCGGAGCTGCACCATATCCCACAGCATGTGGTTCTGCGCTTCAAGCGGCACAACGCCAGCCCCTGCAAACCGCGCCCTGCGGCGGGCATTGGTGCAGATCATCAGGGCCAGCAGGCCCAGTACTTCAGGCTCGTCCGCACGCAGGATATCCAGCATGCGCGCCAGATAAATCGCTTCATCACAGAGTGACTGGCGCAAGGGACTCTCGCCCGTGCTGGCAAAATACCCCTCGTTGAAAATCAGGTAAATGACGCCAAGCACGGCATGCAGACGCTGATCCCATTCTTCAGGGCCAGGCACGGCATAGGGAATGCCTGCATTGAAAATCTTGGCCTTGGCGCGGCTCAGGCGCTGGCCCATGGTTGTTTCAGTATCGAGAAAGGCGCGGGCAATTTCCACCGTGGTCAGACCGCCCAACGTGCGCAGGGTAAGGGCAATACGGGATTTCTGCTCCAGTGCCGGATGGCAGCAAGTGAAGATCAGCCGTAACCTGTCATCGGCAATTTCGGGCTTTTCATCGGCGGCTTCCGCCATTTCAAGAATAGAGTCAGCGCTCATTCTGGCATCACGGGCTTGCCGGCGCAGGCGATCAATCGCCTTGCGGGAGGCGACTGTCAGCAGCCAGGCGGAGGGATTGGATGGCAGCCCTGTCCTGGCCCAGTGAAGATGGGCGGAAGACAGCGCCTCTTGCAGCGCCTCCTCGGCCAGATCAAAGTTACGGTAGCGACCAATCAGGATGGCAAGAAGCCTCCCCCGATCCTGCCGGGCAATCTGTGCAACGGTCTGCGCAACAGTGCTGACAGGATCGGGAGGGGACATCAGACCCCGTACTCAGCCAATGGACGCACCTCAATGGTGCCATAGGCTGCGGACGGTATCTGGGCTGCATAGCGCAAGGCCTCATCAAGGTCTGCGCAGTCAATGATATAGTATCCACCAAGCCGTTCCTTGGTTTCGGCGAAAGGACCGTCCATGGTTTCGGGTTTGCCGCCCCGCATCCTCACCGAGGTTGCAGTATCCACATCCTGCAGGCCATGCCCGGCGATGAGAACACCCGCTGCCTTCATGCTAGCGTTCAGTGCGCCGTAGCCTTGCATCATCGCGCCAAACTCAGGTGAACCATAGGCAGGGGTGAGGGCGGGGTCGTTATAAATCAGAGCCATGTATTTCATCGGATTTCTCCCTTGTGGACAGGCTTGATCAAAGACCGGTCACACTGCGCGCCAGCGCAATGAACAGGATGACGGTGGCGATCAGCGCGCCGCTGTTGCCGGCAATGCGCAGGGGATGCAATGGCGCATCAGCCTTGAGACCGAAGGCATGGAGCACGCGGCCGATGGTCAAAAGTGCGCCGGCAATGTGCAGCCACATCACACCGGTTCCGCGGGCCTCAGCCAGCAGCATCAGGATCATGACCATCGGCACCCATTCGACAAAGTTGCCATGTTTGCGGATGCGTTCATGCAGATCGACGCTGCCGCCATCGCCAATGGACTGATTCATTTTGGAACGGGTTGATGTGACGTTCATCCACAGCCCCAGAAAGATGACGATCAGTGGCAGGGCATAAAGGGTTGTTACTGGAAAGGCGTTCATAGGTATCTCCTCTGTTGGGCTTCAACATCATCATGACGAACGGGATTTGCCGATTTCGACATCGGGGTAAAAAAATTTGCAAAAATCATGTTTTTTCTGCACGACCGGAAAACTGCTCAAAAACGGGCATTTTCATCGTCATATCCACCCTTTGATCCGCCGCACGACTTCGACAGTCGAAATCCCGTAACGGTCATGCAAGGTCGGCAGTGCGCCAGCATCAAGGAACTGGTCCGGCAAGGCAATCTGCCGGAAGCGCGCTGGACGCGTGTCGGCGCGCATCAGCACACCAGCCACCGCTTCACCAAGGCCACCAACGATCGTGTGGTTCTCCATCGTGATTACGGGTCGCCCAGTACGGTTCGCCTCGCGCAGGATGGTGATCTCGTCCAGCGGCTTGATCGTCGGCACATGCAGCACGCCGACCTTGATGCGATCAAGCTCCAGCGCCTTGGCGGCTTCCAGCGCCCGCATTGTCATAAGCCCTGTCGAGATCAGCAAGGCATCTGGCCCGTCACGCAGCACCTTGGCCTTGCCAAGCTCGAACGTGTAGTCGTACTCATCCAGCACCAACGGAACATTGCCGCGCAACAACCGCATGTAGACCGGGCCCTTGTGGACAGCAATGGCGGCAGTCGCCTGCTCGATTTCCAGCGCATCACATGGGTCGATGATGGTGATGTTCGGCAGGCCGCGAAAGATCGCGAGGTCTTCGGTGGCCTGATGGCTGGGTCCGTATCCGGTTGTAAGGCCGGGCAGAGCACAGACGATCTTCACGTCGAGATTTTCCTCGGCAATTGCCATGCAAATGAAATCATAGGCGCGGCGTGAGGCAAAAACGGCATAGGTAGTTGCAAACACGGTAAAACCTTCCCGCGCCATGCCAGCCGCCGCGCCCATCAGCACCTGCTCGGCCATGCCCATCTGATAGAACCGGTCCGGGTGCGCTTTGGCGAACACATGGAGGTCCGTGTACTTGGAGAGGTCCGCAGTCATGCCAACGATCTGTGGATTTGCCTCGACCGCCGCAACGAGGGCATGGCCGAATGGGGCAGCACGGGTTC
The DNA here is from genome assembly GCA_031372765.1 of Hyphomicrobiales bacterium. Lineage (GTDB taxonomy): Bacteria > Pseudomonadota > Alphaproteobacteria > Rhizobiales > Beijerinckiaceae > JADCCX01. The sequence goes on along the minus strand of JANMLW010000070.1, from coordinate 7,090 downwards.
GCTGGTCCGGCCCTGCAATTGAGGCGATCATCGCCGATGTCATCAAGCGCTCGCCTTCAGGACCGAGGATGACCTTACGGGGGGTATATTTGGAGAGTTTCATGACGCTCTCCCGGTTGCCAGATGTCCGGCATCAAGCAGCGCAATCGCCTTGGCCCATTCTTCCGCATCCACCCGCATGAAGTGGTTTCGCTCGCGTTCCTCAAGAAAAGAAATTCCCTTGCCCATTTTCGTATCGCAGATGATGACACGCGGCACGGGTGCCGTATGAGCCTTGGCCGCATCGAAGGCAGCAACAAGGGCTGGGATATCATTTCCGTCAACCCGTTGGGTAAACCAGCCGAAAGCCTGCCATTTTGGGGCTAGCGGCTCGAAGTTCGAGATTTGTGTGGATGGCCCGTCCGCCTGCATGTTGTTGACATCAACAATAGCGATCAGATTATCGAGCTTGTGCGAGTAGGCAGACATGGCCGCTTCCCACGTGGAGCCTTCATCCAACTCGCCGTCAGACATCATGTTGAAGATAAAACTGTCGCTGGCCTTGCGCTTCAGGCCAAGTGCCATGCCTACTGCAACAGTCAGGCCCTGGCCCAGCGAACCGCCGGTGATTTCCATCCCAGGCGTATAGGCCGCCATGCCTGACATCGGCATGCGGCTGTCATCACCGCCATAGGTGTCGATCTCGTTCTCAGGCAGGATGCCAGCCTCGATCAGCGCCGCATAAAGCGCGATGGCATAATGGCCGATAGAGAGCAGGAACCGGTCACGTCCCTCCCATTCCGGCTCATGCGGGCGAAACCGCAGGGCATGAAAGTAGGAGACCGCCAGAAGATCAGCCGCGCCCAGCGCCTGTGCGATGTAGCCCTGCCCCTGGACCTCACCCATGCGGAGCGCATGACGGCGAATATGGTAGGCCCTGTCGGCGAGGGTCTTATTCGGGCGCTTTGGGGCGCCTGTTATGGAAGTCTGCATGCTATTGCCTTCAATTTTTCCACATAGTCGGGGCAACAACTGTCCAGCACAAGAGCCCACAATAAAAAAGCCGCCCTAAGGCGGCTTGATCAATGGTAACCAGATAAGCCTTCAGGCTTTCAGTTCATCCGAGCCCTTACATCTTTCAAACCAGCGGCAATCAGGTCATCCCCCAACTTGCCCTTGGTCTGGACGCTCAACACCATTTCAGCAGCCCGCACCGCGGCATCAGCAGCAGCAGCCCGCACTTCTGAGGCGGCAGAGGCTTCCGCTTGCGCAATTTTCTCTTCCGCCATTCTGGTGCGACGGGTGACAAAATCAGCCAGTTTTGCTTCCTGCTCGACACGGATACGCTCGGCTTCAGCCTTGGCTTCGGCCACGATTGTCAAGGCATCCTTTTCTGCGGCTACCCGCTTGGCTTCATACTCAGCCAGCAACTTTTCAGCCTCGACCCGCAATGCCGCAGCCGCAGCAAGCTGCTCGGCAACCTTGGCCCCACGGGCATCAAGCGCAGACAATATCATCTTATGAACGCCGTAATAGCCCAGAATGCCTACAAAGATGACAAATCCGACCGCAACCCAGAAGGTGTCCATGTTTTCCTCCTCAGGAATGGATAGAAGCTACAGCGCGCTTCACGTCATCAGCTTTAGGTGCAACGCCTGAAATCCGTTTGATGATCTCGGCCGCCGCATCAGCAGCGATGCTCGCAACATTACCCATGGCCGCATCGCGCGCCTTGGCGATGTTGGCTTCCGATGTGGCAATTTTCTGATTGGTGTCCGCCTCGACAACCTTACGCTGCTGGTCAGCAGCACTTGTGGCGGCGTCCTTGGCTTTCTGTCCGATGCTCTGGGCATTAGCCTTGGCATCAGCAAGCAGTTTTTCGTAAGCCTCACCGGCAAGGCGGGCTTTCTCCTGCATTGCGGCGGCAGATTGCAAATCACCATCAATCTTGGCGGCCCGTGTTTCCAAAATTTCGGAAACGCGCGGCAAGGCCACCTTCGACATCAGGGTGTAAAGCGCACCGAATATCAGCACCAACCAGAATATCTGGCCGGGAAAGGTCGACGCATCGAAGGGTGGGAAAGCACTTCCACCTTCAGCCTTTACGGCATCGGCAGCATGGGCTGTCCCGATGAGAGAGAGGATCATCGGCACACCTTTGGTTCAGCACCAAACTGGAATGTCCGGAACACTATATTCCGAACCACTCCCGCCAGGATCGGCGGGAGTTGTTGTCAAAAATCAGTTCCTGAAATCAGGCAACGAAGAGCAGGATCAGTGCCACTACGAATGCGAAAATTCCAAGGCCTTCAGCAAGAGCGGCACCAATGAAGGCGCGGCCGAACTGTCCATCGGCTGCCGACGGGTTGCGCAAGGCACCCGAAAGGAAGTTGCCGAAGATTGTGCCCACGCCAATTGCTGCGGCACCCATGCCGATTGCTGCAAGTCCAGCGCCGATAAGCTTTGCGGCATCCGCTTCCATGATAAACTCCTGAATGTGTGGTTCGTGTGTGGTATTAAGAGGAAAGCCTGATGAGAAATCAGTGCCCGGGGTGAAGCGCATCATTGAGATAGATGCAAGTCAGAATTGAAAAGACGAAAGCCTGAAGGCACGCGACCAGCAATTCCAATGCGTAAAGAGCGACAATCATAGCCATAGGCAGGGGCGTCAGTGCAAGTGCCGCACCGCCTGCCGTTGTCATGAGAACGATGAAGCCCGCAAAAACCTTGAGAGCGATGTGCCCCGCCAGCATGTTGGCGAACAGACGCATCGACAGGCTGATGGGGCGCGAAACGAAAGAGATCACTTCGATGATCACGATGAAGGGCAGCAACAAGGCTGGCACGCCCGATGGCACGAACAAGCCGAAGAAGTGCGTGCCGTGCTTGGCAAAACCGTAGACGATGACCGTACCAATCACCAGCATGGCGAACATAAAGGTGACGATGATGTGACTGGTGACTGTGAAAGTTCCGGGGATGAGACCGACAAGGTTGCAAATCAGCACAAAGATAAACAGCGAGAACACCAGCGGCATGAACTTCATGCCTTCCTTGCCGGTGGTCGAGCGCACAGTGTCTGCGATGAACTCGTACAGCATTTCAGCGGCAGACTGCAGGCGACCGGGAACAATCGAGCGCAGGCGCGTACCATAAACCATGATAAAATAGATGATGCCGACAGAAATCAGCATGAAGAGGGCAGAGTTGGTCAGCGAAATATCGTTGCCGAAAAAATTGATCGTGGGGCCGATCTTTGAGATCTCGAACTGATGGATCGGGTCAATCCCGCCTGCTTCGCTCGCCACAACCAACCTCGTCTTTCCTGAATCGCCCCTGGAAGCGACCAGTTTCAATCATTGCTCTTTTGGAGCCCCGCCACCCGTCGGCCGCGAAGCAATCCGGTACACATTCCAGAACCCGGCGACCATCCCAATCATAAGCATGATCAGAAGCCCGAACGGACTGGAATTCAGCCAGCGGTCAATCCACCAACCGATAAATCCCCCTACCAGAACACCGGCAACAAGCTCCGTGGATACACGGATGCCCATACCCATGGCTGAACCAAGACCCACAACGGATGTCTTGGCAGCAACCGTGTTGCGCTCTTCCGCAACGTGGGTCATCTCGGTCTTGATCGCACCCGACAGTCTGTCGAGGCGTGCCTTGAGTTCCACGTCACGCGTATCAGGGCTCTGGCCTTTTTCACGCATCGTGGGCCATCCGCAAATCTTGCTTTCTGACAGGGTTTGCGAAGTGCATCCCTGACAAAATGCCGTCATGAGCGATCAAAGCGATCACCCTGAAATCGGCCTGATACATATTTTCGCCTCCCTTTCCTGTCAAGCGCCGCGAAGATGGATCATCCCATTGAAATTACGTCATTTTCCAAATTTGGGTTGCATATGGACGTAAAGCCGCACCCTCTGTGTCCCATAGGCAACAGGAATCAGGGAGCTAAAGCGCTATTTCAGCCTTCAGCGCAGACAGCCCTTCGCGGTAAGTCGGGTATTGCAAGGGATAGGCAAGGACCGTTTTCAATCTGAGATTGGAGCAGCGCTTGCTTTCGGCATAGAAACTGCGGCCCATTTCGGAGAGTTTTGCCTGAAAAAAGGGCGTATCAGGCGGTTCAGGTAACTCCAGCAGCCCGGCAGCATAGCTTACCACATCCTGCGGTGGTCCAGGCGCATCGTCACAGACATTAAAAATGCCGGAAACGGCTGGATTGTAAAACCCAGCCATCGCAGCGCCCGCAATATCGCCAACATGGATGCGGTTGAACACCTGACCTGGCTTGATGATTCGCCGGGCTGATCCGTCCATCATGTCCTCAAGCGCATTGCGCCCGGGCCCATAAATGCCCGCCAGCCGGTGGATCTGAACCGCAACGCCTGTTCGCGCGCCGAACTCCAGCCATTCCTGCTCCGCAAGCACGCGGCGTCTGGCACGCTCACTGCCAGGATTTGCCGGCGTGGCTTCATCCACCCATGCACCCTGATGATTACCATAGACACCCACCGTCGACAGATAAATGACAGTTGTAAGGTGTTCGGCCGCCAGAAGGCTTTGTCGAAGATGCCGCAACATCGGGTCGCCGGCTTCATCGGGTCCTGCGGATACAAGCAGGCAAGTGCAGTTTTTAAGGGCGGCTTCGATTGTCGCGCCGCCTGCACCACTGCTGTAAACCACTGCATTGATGCCTTTAGCCTGCAACAGCCTGGCTTTTTCCGCCGTGCGCACTGTGCCGCTGATGCTACCAAACCGATGACCATGATTGGCAATCAGGGATTGAGCGGCGTAACCGAGGCCGAAACAGAACAGTTTCATTGTATCATTCATGTCACGGCTTCCCATTCCTCACGGACGGACGCATCGCGCTCATGCTCAAGTCCTCGTGTTCTCTCATGACGCATCATCACGGGATCAAGCTGCCCCAGCGCCCAGACGGCTGCACCGCGCACCACCGGGGCCGGATCAGCAAGATGCGCCAGCACGGCATGCTTGAGCGGCACGCCGTGATCCGTACCGGCCGCATTTCCCGCCGCAATCAATACATTGCGCATGAAATGCACATGCCCCGTGCGCTTTACCGGCGATGACGCAAACAGATTGCGGAATGCCGCATCATCCAGCGCGAGCAGGTCCACAAGGTTGGGCGCGTTCAGGTCTTCTCGTGCCCGCAACTTTGCCTCGCTGCCTTCCTGGGCGAACTTGTTCCAGGGACAGACGGCAAGGCAATCATCACATCCGAATATGCGGTTACCCATCAACGGGCGCAAATCCCGGTCGATGGGCCCTTTGTGCTCGATTGTGAGATAGCTTATGCAGCGGCGGCTATCGAGCACATAGGGTGCGGCAAAGGCATTTGTCGGGCAGATGGAAAGACAGCGCGTGCAGGAGCCGCAATGATCGCTCTCAGGTTCATCGGGTGCAATCTCATGGGTCGTGAAAATAGCGCCCAGAAACAACCAGTTGCCCAGCTCCCGCGATACCAGCACCGTATGCTTGCCCTGCCAGCCAAGACCTGCCGCCTGCGCCAGCGGCTTTTCCATCACTGGGGCCGTGTCAACAAACACCTTGACGGCAGATTTGGTTTTCACGGCAAAATGCTGCGCCAATTGCTTCAGTTTGCCTTTGATGATCTCGTGATAATCCCGCCCGCGGGCATAAACCGAGATGGTTCCCCTGTCGGGAAAAGCCAGCGATTGCATGGGATCAGACCCTGGACCGTAATTCATACCCAGCATGATGACGGACCGCACCTCCGGCCAAAGCACTGATGGTGCCGCGCGCTGCTCCTGCCGGTCCTGCATCCAGTCCATCGAGGCATGATGACCATCGCTCAACCATTGTGTGAGCGGGTCAAGTTGCGACAGATCAGCGGATGTGACGCGGCAGACCGCAAAGCCGAGGCCCGCACTGCGCGTGGTTAGCCAATCCTTAATGTCCTTGTCGGATAGCAAGAATCATCCGTCTTTCGTTTCAGGTCTTCGCAGGAACACATCCATGGATATGCTCAAGGCACTCATACTTGGCTTTGTGGAAGGTTTCACCGAATTTCTGCCGGTGTCCTCCACCGGCCACCTGCTGCTGATCGGTCATTTCATAGGCTTTGAATCAAAGGGCAAGACTTTCGAGATTCTGGTGCAATTCGGGGCCATTCTGGCCATCGTGACCGTATATTTCAGCAAGCTGCTCGATCTGGCGACAGGCATGTTCAAGGACAAGCAGAAGCGCAATTTCGTAATCGCCATTCTGGTTGCCTTTCTGCCCGCCATGTTTGTCGGCTTTCTGGCGCGGGATTTCATCAAGACCGTGCTGTTCAAGCCTGAAATCGTCTGCATAACGCTGATTGCGGGCGGTCTGGTGCTGCTGGTGATCGACGATCTTGATCTGCAGGGAGCGAAAGATGACGTCATGCAGTTCTCGCTGCCGATGGCATTGAAGATCGGCCTGTTTCAGGTCATTGCCATGGTTCCGGGTGTTTCGCGTTCAGGTGCCACTATCGTGGGTGCCATGCTGATGGGCGCAAGCAAGCGGGCAGCTGCCGAGTTCTCGTTCTTTCTGGCCATGCCGACGATGGCAGGCGCATTCTTCTACGATCTGCTCAAGAGCTACAAACTGCTGAATGCCAATGACGCCCTGCTGATCGGCATCGGCTTTGTGGGCGCTTTCATTTCCGGTCTGCTGGTGGTGCGCGGTTTTCTGGGCTTCATTTCAAAGCACGGGTTCACACCCTTCGCCTGGTGGCGGATTGTTGTCGGCTGCTGTGGTCTGGCAGGGCTCTGGGTGTTTGGTGGCTAGGACACCCTGCCAAATCTCTCTGAGGGAAACCACCGCGCACCACTTGCGCTCGGCGGCTGCCTCTGTCACCACACCGTCTTATGCATACTGATGACGTTCTGGCCGAGTTTCGTGCCGCCGGTGCCCTGCTGGAGGGCCATTTCATTTTGTCCTCCGGGCGGCGGTCCCCGGTTTTTTTGCAGAAGATGTTCGTTTTCCAGGATCCCGCCCGCACCGAGCGCCTGTGCAAGGCGCTGGCCGAGAAGATAACCGCCACCTTCGGCAAGATTGATATTGTGGTTTCCCCCGCTGTTGGCGGCATCGT
>JANMLW010000019.1:0-1999 GCA_031372765.1 Hyphomicrobiales bacterium | reverse complement strand
GCCCGCTTCACGCTCGATGCCTGCCGTCAGGTTGCGGTCTTCCAGCACACGGTCATAGTTGAGGCCAACCGGCACAAAAACGATATCGCGCTCGGCTGCCGGATCGAAATTGGCCACGAGATAGGACAGCAGCCCCAGTTTTGCGGGTCGCAGGGTGCCGTCGCGGCTCAAGCCACCTTCCGGGAACATTGCCTGGGTCACGCCTTCGGCGGTCGAGAGCTGGACATAGCGCGCCAGCACCTTGCGGTAGAGCGGATCGCCGGAATCGCGCCGGATGAAATAGGCACCCATGGCCTTGATCATGTTCTGGAGCAGCCACACGCGTGCCCATTCCCCCACGGCATAGGACAGTGCCGAGGAGGCGGAAGCCATGTATGTCACCAGCACATAATCCATGTTGGAACGGTGGTTCATGACGAAAACAACCGTGGAATCCGGGTTGATCCGCGCCAGTGCTTCGTTGTCGGTGTAGCCGACCCGTACACGGTAAAGCAGGGTGGAGAGCCAGCGGGCGGCCTTCGCACCGATCTTGAAATAGGCATAGGCATTGAAACTCGGCACGATCTCGCGGGCATAACCCTGCACCCGCGCCATGGTCACGGCCTGCGGTTCGCCCACGGCCAGCGCATGGGCATTGGCAGCCTTGATCAGTTCCTGATCGTAGATCAAACGGTCCACAAGGCTCTGGCGCTGCGTGAGTTTGAATGGCTGGATGCGCAGCTTGAGGTGCTGGTTCAACTCATCGATGATGAGATTGACCCGCCCGCGCAGCATCCAGCGAACGCCGGGCACCAACAGCCGGTCGATCAGGCCGATGGTTGCAAGCGTTGCCGCCACAACCACCAGCCAGAACGGCAGTTCAATCGTGCTTGCCACGGTGTTTCCCCCATACCCGGTTTGTCATGACCCTCTTGCGGGGTTTTGAAACAAGTGTGGCAGGGAATGCGAGGCGGGGCAAATGATGAGAACTGAAGCAAAGCTCTTCTCAATACAGCAACCGGGCATATTCATAATACAGCGGAATGCCGATCAGCAGGTTGAACGGGAAGGTGATGGCCAGCGAGGCCGTGAGATATATGCCGGGGTTGGCCTGTGGCAGGGCCGCACGGCAAGCGGCTGGCGCATCGATATAGGACGCGCTTGCGCATACTGCACCCAGCACAAACGCACCACCAAGGCTGAGCCCTGCTGCCCAGCCGAGCGTGACGCCGACCAATCCCCACACCATTGGTGCGAGAATGGCGAAGGCTGTCATAAACACGCCCACCTTGGCAAAATCGCGCATGTGCCTTGCTGCGGTCATGCCCATTTCCAGCAGGAACAGCATGAGAATGCCGCGAAACAGCGTTTCGTAGAAAGGCGCAATCTGCTTGTAGCCGCTGTCGCTGACCAATGCGCCGATGAGCATTCCACCTGTCAAGAGCAGGATGCCCCGCCCCCGCAATGTGTCCATCAGCAGTGTCTTTGTCGAGGCATTGCCGCTTTCCCGGCCCATGGACCAGCGGGCCAGAAACAGCGCGACGATTACGCCCCATTCCATCAGCGCGACAACAGCCGTGAGATACCCTTCGCCCGGCGTGTTCATGGCGCGGGCAAAGGCCATGGCTGCAAAGAATGTCACTGACGAGACAGACCCGTAGTGGGCAGCAACTGCAGCGGCATTGGCTGCATCAAGCCCGCCCAGCCGCCTGAGAACGATGAAACAGACCACGGGTATGATGATAACCAGGGCTATGGTGATACCAATCAGCACGGCGAGATCAGCCAGCTGCGACTTGGCCAGTTCATGCCCACCTGTGATGCCGATGGAGAAGAGAAGATAGATCGAGATCAGCTTGAGCACAGGATCGGGCAACTCAAGCTCTGATTTGATGAACCCGGCCACAAGCCCAAGGGCAAAGGCCAGCACAATGGGAGAAAGTAGGTTGGTGGTGAGAATATCAAGGCCGGACATGAAAACCCCTGTCATTGCTGCAATGCAGCATGCCAATACAGGGTA
>JANMLW010000227.1:0-1979 GCA_031372765.1 Hyphomicrobiales bacterium | reverse complement strand
TCCGGTTGGCCTGCACCGTGCCGAAGCGTTTCTCGATATCGATGAGCTCAATGGCGGGAGGCATGATAGTCGTTCCCGCTTCCTGTTACAGAAAGCGGGAACCTATCTCGTCACTGCACAGGGCAGGTGCTGTTGGACATGTAGTCATGCACCTTCACAGTGCCCGCCTTGATGTCGCCCGCCGCCTTGTCGACGGCCGCCTTCATCTCAGCGGTCACCAGTGCCTTGTTGTTGTCATCCATGGCGTAGCCCACACCTTCCTGTGCCAGGCCGTAGACTGTGACACCGGGTGTCCACTTGCCGTTCTTGGCGTCCATGAAGTTGGAATAGACCGCCACATCCACGCGCTTGAGCATGGAAGTGAGAACCTTGCCGGGATGCATGCCGTTCTGGTTGGAATCGACACCGATGCCCAGTTTGCCCGCATCGGCAACCGTCCGCAGCACACCGATACCCGTGCCGCCTGCGGCATGATAGATCACGTCAGCGCCACGATCGAGCTGCGATTTGGCAAGCTCGGCACCCTTGGCCGGGTCATTGAAAGCGGCACCTGTGGTGCCTGTCATGTTCTGGATGACTTCAGCGGCAGGCTTGGCAGCCTTGACACCCTGCACATAGCCACAGGCAAACTTGCGGATAAGGGGAATATCCATGCCTCCGATGAAGCCGACCTTGTTGGACTTGGAGGCGAGTGCAGCCATCATGCCGACGAGGTAGCTGCCCTCATGCTCGGTGAACAGCGACGAACGCACATTGGGCGCGTCTATCTTGCTGTCGATGATGGTGAAGCGGGTGTTGGGAAACTCCTTGGCGACCTTTTCCAGCGATGTACCGAAGGAAAAACCGACAACGAGGACAGGATTATGACCATCGCGGGCAAAGCGCTGAATGGCCTGCTCGCGCTGCGCATCGTTGGTGATCTCGAAATCGCGATAGTCGATGCCGGTTTCTTTCTTGAACTTCTCGATACCGTTGTACGCGGCCTCATTGAATGACTTGTCAAATTTACCGCCGCGGTCAAACACGATTGCGGGTTTCAGTTCCTGTGCGATGGCGGTGCCACCCAGCATTGCGACCATCAATGTCGCCAGAACAGCTTTCTTCATCTGTTGTCTCCCTGACAAAACGGCAATATACCGCTTTTGGCCAGACCATGGCACGTCATGATGCGCCTGCAAAGACTGGTTTGCACTGTTTTGTCTTACTTGACAGATATTGCCGATTACGCCTTCCGTTCTGCACCCGGCAGCACTACCTTCCGGTCTTCAAGGAAAGGCCAACACCATGTTCCTGTTTCGCAAGAAAACCGAAATGACGACACCCGCCAGCGCTTTGCCGGGCAGGGCCGAGGCCTTGCCGACCGCTGCCATGCACCATGTGCTCAAAGCGCCTCTGAAGGGGCCATATCCGGCAGGAGCACAGCAGATTGTCTTCGGCATGGGTTGCTTCTGGGGGGCGGAGCGCATTTTCTGGCAACTTGGCGCAGGTATTGTCACTACCGCAGTGGGTTATGCTGCCGGATTCACCCCCAACCCTACCTATGAGGAGGTTTGCTCCGGTCAGACAGGCCATAACGAGGTTGTTCTGGTGGTTTTTGACCCGGCCACGCTTCCGCTGGAGCGTATTCTGCGTACATTCTGGGAAAATCATGATCCCACACAGGGCATGAGACAAGGCAATGATGTCGGCACGCAATACCGCTCGGGCATCTATGCCTCTGATGCAGTTCAGCGCACGGCAGCCATTGCTTCCCGCGATCTGTTCCAGACAGCCCTGAACAAGGCGGGGATGGGTACAATCACCACCGAAATTCTCGACGCCACTGCCTTCTATTTTGCGGAAGATTACCATCAGCAATATCTCGCCAAGAACCCCGCAGGATATTGCGGTCTGGGCGGCACAGGCGTCAGTTGCCCCATCGGGATTGGACAGATCGGCAGCACCTGAGAAAACCTCTGGCATCAATCTTGCCATCATTT
>JANMLW010000206.1:0-4921 GCA_031372765.1 Hyphomicrobiales bacterium | reverse complement strand
ATGTGGATAAAACCGCAACTGTCAAACGTCCAAACCAGGACCGGCCAACGCCCTTTTGAACAGTCCTCGGCGCAATCTCAGGCAACAGATGTCCTTTGGCAGCAGCTTCTGCTGTCGAACTATCATGCGCTTTGATCACGTCATCTGTCATTCGGTTCTGATCTTACCTCTATGTTCAATCAATTCATGACTGTGTGAATCCAGATCTGATATCACACGAAAAATAGTGTGCGAGACCACTGGTCGAATCCCCGTTTCCAACCCATCTCTGCCATTAGATAATTGGTGATACCAGTGCCGCTTTCAAAAATGCATGGTAACGCTTTGAGTTGACCCCTACTGACTGAGGACATCATGACATCATCCCTAGGAATTGGTGACACGGCACCGGTTTTCGATCTGCCTGCAGATGGCGGCAGCACTGTGTCCCTTGCGAGAATGCGTGGCAAAAAGGTCGTTTTGTATTTTTATCCCAAGGATGACACCTCGGGCTGTACTCTGGAGGCCAAGAACTTCAATGATCTTAAGGCCGCTTTTGCAATGGCCAATACCGAGATCGTCGGCCTGTCGGCTGACAGCATCGCCAGCCATGACAAGTTCAAGAAAAAGTACGATCTGGATTTTTCGCTTGCTTCGGATGAGGCGAAGTCCACCCTCAATGCCTACGGCGTCTGGGTTGAAAAAAGCATGTACGGCAAGAAATACATGGGTATCGAGCGCTCGACTTTTCTTGTCGGAACAGATGGTAAGATCGTACAGATATGGAACAAGGTTAAGGTTCCCGGGCATGTCGATGCGGTGCTTGCAGCAGCACAAAAGAGCTGATCATCAATCTCTGCTTTCCTTCCTCCTGTCGATCATCGTAAGCTGTCAGCAACTGATAATTGATTTTTCGCAGCAGCGAAGCGCTTGGCGCACCTGCCGCGTGGAGAACAGGTGTGAAATCGCGTCTCTGGAAGCCACCGGCCAAACCGGTGGTAAAACCGCGTGCTGCTGCGCCAAAAAAAGCGCTGGACATGTCGATTTATGCCGCTCTTGATCTGGGCACCAATAACTGTCGCCTGTTGCTGGCGCGTCCCAGCCTGAACGGCTTTCGGATCGTCGATTCCTTCTCGCGTATTGTTCGCCTTGGGGAGGGACTGGGTGCGACCAGAGCCTTGGGCGAGGCGGCTATCCTGCGCACCATCGAGGCATTGAGAATCTGCCAGCAACGGATCACTGAACGAGACGTGGGCAATTTGCGTCTTATCGCAACCGAGGCTTGCCGGGCAGCCTCCAATGGAGAGATTTTCCTCAATCGCGTCAGAAATGAAACGGGATTGCAGCTTGAGATCATTGACCGCGAAACCGAGGCAGCTCTTGCGGCAGCCGGTTGCGCCAGTTTGATGGCACGCAATGCCGAAAGCGTCATGATGTTTGATATTGGTGGAGGATCGACGGAGGTGGTCTGGCTGATGTCGGACCGATATGGCTCCACGATAGAGGAGCGTATGCGCAAGTGGATATCGCTGCCAGTAGGTGTGGTGACGCTGGCCGAGAAGTATGGCGGGATCGACGTTGATCAATCCCTTTATGACCTCATGGTGGCAGAGGTGTCAGCCCTGCTCAAGCCGTTCGTGCAGGGTCTTGACCGCAGGCAGTTTGGGCGCAATTTCCATTTGCTTGGTACCAGCGGCACGGTGACCACTGTTGCCGCTATGCACCTGAAATTGCCACGGTATGATCGGCGTCAGGTTGATGGTCTGTGGATGCAGACCGCAGAAGCCGCCAGGGTGATCCGTGATCTGATGGAGACACCGTTTGATCAACGTGCGGCCAACCCCTGCATTGGCGAGGATCGGGCTGATCTGGTTCTGGCCGGCTGTGCCATATATGAAGCCGTGGCGAAGGCTTTTCCGGCTGAACGCATGCGCATTGCAGATCGTGGTTTGCGTGAAGGTATTCTGATGCAGATGATGATGCGCAATGGTGTATGGATGCCGCAAGGTGGTGCCAGACAATGATGAATAAAGACAAACCAAAAATCAGCAAGAATAAGGCGCGTGCTGCCAAAGCCCAGAAAACCAGAAAACCGTCCTCGGCTGTCAAAGCCTACAAGCCATCTTCTGCTGCAAAGGTGTCGGGTCGCATCAAAGTGAGCCACACGACAACCGCTGCACCGGCTTTGACCAAGATTGAGGCAGTGAACGCAGCTGTGGAGATGGTTTCACCGGTCAAGAGCAGTGTAGCAAAGCGCACGCCTGGCGGCCATTCATCCGGTGCCAGGAAGGTGGAAGGGAAGGCAAAGGACCCGCGCTTCGCCCAGAACGTCAAGACTTCATACAAGCGAACGCTTTCCTCGATAATCTGGCTGCAACGCCAATTGAACGACCCCTATGTCGCCAAGGCCAAGGAGCAGGGATGGCGCTCGCGTGCTGCGTTCAAGCTGATAGAGATTGACGAGAAATACCGTCTTCTGAAGCATGGGCAAACCGTGGTTGATCTGGGCGCTGCGCCCGGAGGTTGGGCACAGTATGCTGCAAAACGCGTCGGCTCGGACAGGGCGGATGCAGGCGTCGTGGTCGCCATCGATTTGTTGCCGATTGATCCTTTGCCTGGCGTCGTGCTGGCTGAAATGGATTTTACCGATGACGATGCGCCCGAACGCCTGCATGCGATGCTTGAGGCTTCTGGCGCAAGGCGCGGTGTAGATGGCGTGCTGTCTGACCTGGCCGGAAACACCACAGGCCACCGAATGACCGACCATTTGCGCATTATGGGTTTGGCGGAAATGGCGGCTGCTTTTGCCACCGAGGTACTGAACAAGGACGGATATTTCATCGCCAAGCTGTTTCAAGGCGGTGAGACAGCCAATCTCATCACTCTGCTCAAACAGCAGTTTGCCACCGTGCGGCATGTTAAGCCGCTCTCCAGCCGGGCAGACTCGTCTGAGCTGTATGTTCTTGCAACGGGTTTTCGGGGCAACAAGGACCGATAGGCCCTCGACGGGATGCATCCCTGCGTGTTAACGGCAAGCGCCAAGCAGGGAATTCCGCCCATTCGCGAATCCTGCACCTTAATTTGATCTCAAGGGCATTGGCATGGCACGGCTTTCTGCAATTTCTTCCATTCCTGAAGCATTGACTTTTGACGACGTGCTGATGCGGCCTGGCCATTCAGAGGTGCTGCCCAGCGAGACAAACTTGCGCTCACGCATTACCAAGCGCATTTCACTTAATCTGCCCATCATTTCCTCTGCTATGGACACAGTGACTGAGGCGCGACTCGCCATCGCCATGGCACAGGCGGGCGGTTTGGGTGTCATCCACCGCAACCTGACGCCTGAGGAACAGGCGGATCATGTGCGGCAGGTGAAGCGCTTCGAGAGCGGCATTGTCCACAACCCTTTCACAATCGGTCCTGATGCCACCTTGGGAGAAGCCCTTGCCCTGATGAAGGCTAAGGGCATTTCCGGCGTTCCTGTCACCATTGGCGGAGAAGCGGGTCGCCCCGGCAAGCTCGTGGGCATTCTCACCAACCGCGACGTACGCTTCGCTGACAATATCGACCAGCCGGTGCGCGAGTTGATGACCCACAACAATCTGATCACAGTACGCGATACAGTGACGCCCGATGAAGCCCGCAGACTGTTTCACAACCACCGCATCGAAAAACTGATGGTTGTTGATGATGCCATGCACTGCGTGGGCCTGTTGACGGTGAAGGACATCGAGAAAGCTATCCTCAATCCCAACGCCTGCAAGGATGAGGCGGGCCGACTGCGTGTTGCCGCTGCAACCACCACGGGTGATGCGGGCTTTGAGCGGGCTGAATTGCTCATTGATGCCGGAGTGGATCTTGTGGTGATCGACACGGCCCATGGCCATTCACAAAAGGTGCTGGATGCGGTTACGCGGGTCAAGCGCCTTTCCAACGATGTGCAGGTTGTTGCCGGCAATGTGGCGACGGCTGCGGGTGCCAAGGCACTGATTGATGTGGGGGCGGATGCCATCAAAGTGGGTATTGGTCCGGGTTCCATCTGCACCACGCGCATTGTGGCGGGGGTGGGCGTGCCACAATTATCGGCCATTCTGGAAACAGCGGAAGCTGCTGCCAAGAATAACATCCCCATCATCGCCGATGGCGGCGTCAAGTTCTCGGGTGATCTTGCCAAGGCCATCGCGGCGGGCGCTGATTGCGTTATGATTGGTTCGTTGCTGGCGGGAACCGACGAAAGTCCTGGCGAGGTTTTCCTGTTTGGCGGGCGCTCTTACAAATCCTATCGTGGCATGGGATCACTGGGCGCGATGGCACGCGGTTCTGCGGATCGTTATTTTCAGGCCGATATCAAGGACAGCATGAAACTGGTACCCGAAGGCGTGGAAGGTCAGGTGCCCTACAAAGGGCCGGTCAGTGCCGTCATCCACCAGTTGGCAGGCGGCCTCAAAGCCGCGATGGGTTATGTTGGGGCACATACGATCAAGGACTTGCAGGAAAAGGCCGAGTTCGTTCGCATAACCAGTGCCGGGCTGCGCGAAAGCCATACACATGACGTGACAATAACAAGGGAAAGCCCGAATTATCCGACACGGATGTGAGGGGAAGGCACTCTAACAAAAAACCCCCAAGGTATGCGCTGCTGCCGGTTTTCCTGCCCTTCTTTCTCGCGTCAGCAGGAAGTGTATTGCGGCGCGCCCCTTCTCAACGGCCCCGATAGGGGGGCACGCCTTGATCTGGCAAGAACACGTTCTTGGGTAGTTTGCCCGTTTGCCAGAACACATCGATGGGGATGCCGCCACGCGGATACCAGTATCCACCGATGCGGAACCAGCGCGGCTTCAACAGATCAGCCAGTTTCAGGCCGATGCCGACCGTGCAATCCTCATGGAATGCACCGTGGTTGCGAAAACTGGAGAGATAGAGCTTGAGGGACTTGGATTCG
>JANMLW010000153.1:0-9155 GCA_031372765.1 Hyphomicrobiales bacterium | reverse complement strand
TTCTGCAATAAACTGTTAAGCATAGAATACTACAGTTTTTACCAACGTTATTCTTCGTTTTTTCAGGGCGGATATGGCAGACGTGAATTTTGTGACTACTCGCAAGCAGAATGCGTCTGCACATGGCCTCTCTTTTCACCTGCAACTCTGGATCGCAGGCTTTATTGCCTTTATGCCCGCAATTTTCGTCACTTATTTCTTTGTGACAGCCAAACAGTCCGACATAGCCTTCAGCAAGAAAGAGCGTGCAGGCGTTGAATATATGCGTGCCGTCTGGCCCATTCTCAATGCATTGACTGTCGCTAAGGTAGAGGAAACCATCAAGACAGGTGCGTCAGCAGACCTTGCAAAACTGGAAGCGGTGCATGCAGTGCATGGTAAGGCGCTTGGTCTGGCAACAGCCCACCCCACCTTGCAAGCCGGATTGGCCGCGTCAAGCTGGCCGAACACGCATCCGGCGCAAGCCAGCGAACTGGGAATTGCGATCAACCAGGCGCGCGACTATTTTCTTGATGTGGCCGATGGTTCGAATCTGACGCTCGATCCTGATCTCGACACATTTTATCTGATGACGCTTTCCAGCGTGCAGTTGCCTGCAACAATACAGGCGACATCACTTGTCAGCGAGCAGATCAAGATTTTTCGCGACGCCTCAAACAGAACAGACCAGCAAAGAGGAGATCTTTTTCGCGCTATCGGCAATCTTGAAAGCAACTTTCAGGAAATTGACCGCAGTCTGAATCGTGCCAAGCGTGGCAATCCCGACGGATCAGTCGCCAAAGATATGGATGTGGCACATACAGCTTTCAAAACAATTTTCAGTCAAATGAACCCGCTACTGAAGCAATTTGGCAAAGATATTGCCGAGAATGGCCGTTCAAGTTTTGACACCGGTATGATAATTGCAGCAATCAACTCATTCGTGAAAGCAACGGATGTGATGTGGCTGTCAACAACACAAAGCCTCGACAATCAACTTGCAAAGCGTGTCACTTCAATCGAAGCAAGTGCTTACTATACACTCGGGTTTGTCGCACTGGTTTGCTTTATCTGTCTCGGCATCGGCGTTTCACTCTCGCGCTCCATCCTGCTTGGAATGTTCGGCCTGAAGAAGACACTGGATACCTTGGCAGCCGGCGATATTGAGGCCGAAGTGCCCATGACACACCTCAAGACCGAACTTGGGGCCGTATCCCGTTCAGTCGAGAGGTTGCGCGCCTCCATCAGCATGCAACTCAATGCCCGCAACAAGGAAGAAAACCGTGTTGCGCTCAATGCCCAGCAGGCCAGTGTCGTCAACCGGATTGCGGAGCAGATAACCTCACAGGTCGAGACACTTGTGACTGACATGAACAATGCATGTCAGTCGCTTCACGCTACTGTGGATCTTGTGACCAACAATGCGCAGGATACCCAGATTTACATGGCAACAACATCTGAAAGGCTTGATGGCTCAACGGCCAATATCGTTCGGGTTGCCGCGGCTATCACTGAGTTGGCCTATACCACACGTGAAATAGCAAAGCAGTCCTCGACAGCCGCGCTGGTGGCTGACCGTGCACGCAATGGAACAAGCCTTGTGCGTGATACGCTGGCATCTCTGGAAATGGCCATACAGAAGATCGGCGACATGGGCGGTCTGATTTCAGGCATTGCCAGCCAGACCAATCTTCTGGCCCTGAATGCCACAATCGAGGCTGCCCGTGCAGGAGATGCCGGTCGCGGCTTTGCCGTGGTTGCCAGCGAAGTGAAGTCTCTCGCCCAGCAAACCGCCAGTGCCACTTCGGAAATCTTTGGCCAGATCAATGCGGTGCGCTCGGCTACTGACAACATGGCCCGGGTGGTCAATGATGTTGTTACCATCATTGATGACATCACCGGTGTTTCTGTCGCCATCGCGACAGCAACTGAGCAGCAGTCTGTCACTACAGACGACATCAATCTCAATGTCGAAGAAACCGCAGCCGACTCACGGGCAGTTTCCGATGTCCTAAAGGATGTTACAGACAAATCGATCGATACATCGGAAAAGGCAATTGAACTGTCTGGCCTCGTTAACAAACTTTCGAGCAAAGCCCATGAAGTCGAAACGACAATGGCAAAACTGGTTGCAGACCTCAAAGCAGCCTGAATTCAGCGCGTCGGCACCGGCTTTTCACCACGGTAGTCATAGAATCCACGCTTGGTCTTGCGACCCAGCCAGCCAGCCTCGACATACTTCACCAGCAATGGACAGGGGCGATATTTCGAATCTGCCAACCCGTCATGCAGCACCTGCATGACCGAGAGGCAGGTATCAAGACCGATGAAATCCGCCAATTGCAAAGGCCCCATCGGGTGGTTTGCGCCAAGACGCATGGCTGTATCAATCGCATCGACAGAACCAACGCCCTCATAGAGAGTATAGACAGCCTCATTGATCATGGGCAGCAGGATGCGGTTGACGATGAAGGCCGGAAAGTCTTCGGACAGCGTGACTGTCTTGCCCAGTTTTGTCACAAAATCGCGCGAGGAGCGGTAGGTCGCATCGTCGGTAGCAATGCCGCGGATGACCTCCACCAGTTGCATCAGGGGCACCGGGTTCATGAAGTGAATGCCGATGAATTTCTCGGGCCTGTCTGTTGAGGATGCCAGACGCGTGATGGATATGGACGAGGTGTTGGAAGCCAGCATGGCTTCGGGTTTCAGAACCTTGCAGACACCGGCAAAAATCTTCTTCTTCAGATCCTCGTTTTCAGTGGCCGCCTCGATGACCAGATCACAATCAGCCAGACCATCGACCGTTGGCGCACCGACAATCCGCCCCAAAGCGGCTTGGCGGGCAGCATCATCTATCGTGCCTTTTTGCACCTGACGTGACATGTTGCCGTTGATCGTCGCAAGACCGGCTGCAATGCGATCAACATTCACATCATGCAGCACGACCTCGTTGCCACCGAGCGCCACGACATGGGCGATGCCATTGCCCATCTGGCCTGCACCGATAATGCCAACCTTGCGAATCTCAACCATTGCTGTCCCGGAAGTATGTTCGTTTTTGTCAGACATTATCATTGCCGGATGCGGCTGAACACGCAAGGGCTACATTGCCAATGCTGCAATAAAGCCCAAGCTGTGCCGATTGATCGGTCTATCGCTTTTTTCCTTGACGTTGATTTCCCAAAACCGCATTTTTTGGTCATCAGGGAGAAATTCATGTTAAAAATAATCCTTATCACAGGCATTATGGGGTTTGGACTATGCGGCGTTGCTGCGGCACATCCCGGACACGATGAAAAGAGCAAGTCTGCAAAGCGCGTTTCTGGCAGTGAAAAGTTCAAAGTTGCGCAGGGAACGGCACTTGCTGGCGCCCTTGCACTCTACAAGGGACTCGACAAGCCTGTAGGCGTATCAGTGGTTGATGCTGAGAATATCGATCTTGGTGGCGAAATTGGTGGAATGGGAAAGCGGCAAATGCGCTCACGCGTATTCACGATTGCTCCTGGCGGGTCGGTGCCGATCCATCCTCATCTCGACAGGCCTGGCCATGCCTATATCCTCTCGGGGGAGATCACCGAATATCGCAATGACCGCCCGCTGCCTGTCATCCGAAAGACTGGAGACGTTGCCGTTGAAAAGAACGACGTGCAACACGCCTGGATCAACCACACCAATGAACCGGTTCGCGTGCTTGTGGTCGATATATTCAATCCGTGAATCTTTCTTGTCCACCCATGCCGACGCGGTATGGGTGGACAGGACATCGCGGCAAGATATCGAGGCAAGACAAATAGCTGTCGAACAGATTTTTTCGGCTACCCGCTGGCGTATCCTCCATTTTGTCAAATTTCTGCAAAATCTGCCAGATCGGGAATGCGCCCAAAGGCGATCTTGGCCCCGGCATAGCCCCCCGGCGGTTGTCGCTGCACACCCAGCATGACGGCTGAATGACCAAACCTAACGGAAAGCGCATCTGTCACTTCCGCGAGTTTTTCCCAGCGGTCGCGGTTGCGGATCATCGCCTCGGTGGCGAAAAGATCGTTCAATCTATCCCCTTGCGCAACGATATCCGACAGCACGACAGCGACGGACTTGGCCTCGCCCATCACCCCGTCCTTGAAGGCCCGGTGCATGAGGCGGTGCAGCACCGTAAGCAGGAACTGGTCATCCCGCACTGCCGTGAAACGCTCGGCCTTTTGCCATGTCGTGCCGTCCCGCAGACGCATGCTGAAACTCAGGGCCTGCGCGGCATAGCCCTCCCGGCGCATGCGGCGTGCGGCCTTCACCAGCAAAAGCCGTGTGCAGGCGGACATGCGCCCCGGAGAGCACCAGTGCCGCGGCAGGATGCGGCTATGGCCAAACATGCCGCGCCGGGTCTGTGGCCGCTCCACCACGCCGCCGTGCAGCGCCACATGCATGCGCTCGCCCTCGACACCACCCCACAACGCGCGCATCTGCTTGGGGGCCAGCCCCAGAAGGCCACGCATGTCGACAATCCCTGCACGGGCCAAGCGTGCCATATTGCCTTTGGCGATGCCCGGAACATCCTGCAACTGCAAGCCATACAGCGCACCGGGCAAATCCTGCCGGCGGATCATCACCAGACCGTCCGGCTTCTCCCTTTCAGCGCCGATCTTGGCGATCAGTTCATTGGGGCCAAGACCGATGGAGCATGTCAATGTGGGGCCGATATCCCGGGCCAGCGCCACCTTGATGTCCAGCGCCAGCGCTTGAGCACGGGCCTGTTCGTTCAGCATCAGGTAACAGACCAGTTCATCGATGGAGCGTACAGCACCAATGGGCACGACATTCCCGATCACGCCAAGAATGGCATGGTGCAACCGCACATAGGCATCGGGCCGGGCAGCCACAATCGCGATATCAGGACATATCTGCCGCGCCTCACGGACAGGCGTTCCCACCTTGAAGCCAAACACCTTGGCTTCCCGGCTGGCCGCGATCAGGCAGGTATGCTCAGTGGCCATGGGCGTGACACCCACCGGACGACCGCGCAACTCCGGTCGCAGATGCTGTTCTGCGCTGGCAAAGAAACTGTCAAAATCGAGATAGAGGGCGGCAACCCCGAAAGGATTTGATGGCATATCCTGATAAAGAACAAAATAAGAACAAATGCAATTCCCTTTGGCTTTTTTTATTGCCGGTCGGGAATGTCACATCGCTGCGCCACATCTTCTCTTGCTCCACCGCCCTTCAGATGCGTATCGTGTAATGATGCAATGGAATGAACGAGGGAGTTCCATCTCCCGATGATGCGCCAGTACGACCTCGTTGAACGGGTGAAACGCTACAATCCGAACACGGACGAGGCATTGCTGAACCGCGCCTATGTCTATGCCATGAAGGCACACGGCACACAGAAGCGGGCTTCGGGTGATCCGTATTTCGCACATCCGCTGGAAGTGGCCGCAATCCTCACGGACCTGAAGCTGGATGACGCCACGATTGTAGCCGCCGTGCTGCATGACACCATCGAGGATACGGAAGCGACCCGCGAGGAGATCGACCGCCTGTTCGGGCATGAAATCGGCCAGCTTGTCGATGGCCTGACCAAGATCAAGAAGCTCGACCTCGTCTCGAAGAAAGCCGCACAAGCCGAGAACCTGCGCAAGTTGCTGATCGCGATTTCGGCGGATGTCCGCGTGCTGCTGGTCAAGCTGGCCGACCGGCTGCACAACATGCGTACATTACATTATGTGCCGCCGTCCAAGCGCGCGCGCATCGCCGAGGAAACCCTCGACATCTACGCGCCACTGGCAGGCCGCATGGGCATGCAGGAGGTGCGCAACGAGCTGGAGGACCTGTCCTTCCACCACCTGATGCCGGACGCCTACACCATGGTGAAGACCCGGCTGGCGGAACTGACGGAGAAGAACAAGGGTCTGGTGGCCAAGATCGAACAGGAACTGATCGCCAAGTTGCTGGCCCAGGGCATCAAGGCCGATGTGAAGGGCCGCCAGAAAACCGCCTATTCAATCTGGAAGAAAATGGAGCGCAAGTCCGTCGCTTTCGAGCAGCTGTCAGACATCTTTGGCTTCCGCATTCTGGTAAACACCATCGCGGAATGTTACCGTGTGGTGGGTGCTGTGCATGTGGTGTGGCCCATGGTGCCGATGCGTTTCAAGGATTACATCTCAACACCAAAGCAGAACGATTACCGCTCATTGCACACCACGGTGATTGGTCCGGGTCGGCAACGGGTCGAACTGCAAATTCGCACGTTTGAAATGCACCAGATTGATGAATTCGGCATCGCCGCGCATGCTGTCTACAAGGATGGTCAGGAGTTCAGCCTCGAAGGTGGCGCATCCGAAACGAACGCCTATCTCTGGCTTCGCCGCACGATTGAATCGCTGGCGGAAGGCGACAGTCCGGAAGAGTTTCTGGAACACACCAAGCTGGAGCTTTTTCTGGATCAGGTGTTCTGTTTCACTCCCAAGGGCATGCTGATAGCCCTGCCCCGCGGTGCCACCCCCATCGACTTTGCCTACGCGGTTCACAGCGCCGTGGGCAACCAGGCCATCGGCTGCAAGATCAACGGGCGTACGGCGCCGCTGCTGTCGGAGTTGCACAACGGCGACGAGGTGGAAATCATCCGCTCAGAAGGCCAGACACCACCAGCCGCCTGGGAGACGGCTGTTGTCACCGGCAAGGCGCGGGCAGCCGTGCGCCGTGCAACACGGGATGCAGTGAAGGCGCAGTATGCGGGTCTCGGTCGCCAGATACTGGAGCGGGCCTTTGTGCGCATCGGCAAGGTTTTCAGCGACAGCAAGCTCAAGCTCGCGCTACCCCGTCTGGCCCGCACAAGCATCGATGATGTGCTGTCAGCTGTCGGGCGCGGTGAAATGCTGTCCAGCGATGTGTTGCGGGCCGTTTATCCCGATTTCAAGGAAGAAGTGAAAACCGGTCCGGGGCCGGATGGCAAAGCTGGCTGGTTTGGACTTGAGAAGGGTGAAAACCTCAAGTTCAAGGTGCCGGGCGTCGAAGATACGTCCAGCGCCATTCCCATCCGTGGCTTGCAGGGTGATCTGCCCGTACGCTTTGCACCCAACGGAGGTGCCGTGCCGGGGGACCGGATCGTCGGCATCATGACCGCTGGAGAAGGCATAACCATCTACCCTATCCAGTCAGAAGCCCTGTCAGCCTTTGACGACCAGCCCGAACGCTGGCTGGATGTGCGCTGGGATATCGATGAGGCGAAGCAGAGCCGCTTTCCGGCACAGCTCGTCGTCTCCGTGATTAACGAACCCGGCGCTCTGGCCGAGATTGCCCGCGTTATCGGTGACAGCGACGGCAATATCGACAACATCACCATGACATCCAAATCACCTGATTTCCGGGAGATGCGTATTGATCTGGAAGTGTGGAATCTCAAGCATCTCAGCGCCGTCATGAGTGAACTGAGAACAAAACCGGTCGTATCCAGCGTGCAGCGCACCAACGGCTGACACAGATTCGGCCCGGAGTTTTGCGCAGTTGCAAGAATGACAGACAGCGTTCGGCGCAGATTCATCCGCCAATGCCCAAGTGAATGATCACGCGCCTGCCCATTTTCTGCCTTAAATTGCAAAGTCGCACACTTTGGCCTTTGCGATCACAAAATGATGTGATTAACAAAATAGCAACGTGTTGAAAACGGAGCTTTGGCGTCACGATCGTGACCACGGGCCGTGTCGATTGCGTTGAGGTGCAACGATGCGCGGACCAATGATAACCGCGCAGATAAAGGGCTAAATTCATGTGCCAGCCGAAAAGATGGTTGTGGGGACTTCTTCCCCTGGCGATCTTGTGGCTCCTCTCGGGGAGCTTCAATACAGCGCCAATCCAGACAGATCTCACAAAACGTGCCGGAGAAGCCGCTACAATCGCCGGTCATCCCTGGGCAAAGCTCGCCATTGATGGCCGCGATGCCACCATCAGCGGTGTTGCGCCAACGCCAGACGCTCCACGTCTTGCGGCTGAAGCTGCAGACCTGACGCGTGGCGTGCGGCTGGTCAACACCACATCAACCATTCTCGCTGAAGCCAAGCCATGGACATGGAGTGCTACGCGCGAAGCTGCAAAGCTCACGCTGGGTGGTTTCATCCCCAATGAAGCCACACGCGCCAGCATCATCGCTGACACGAAAAAGGCTGTTCCCACGGCTGAGATCGTCGATCAGATGAAAGTCGCACGCGGTGTTACACCGGTGTTCGATGCCGCTGTTGCCCATGCGCTGGGTCAGCTTGGTCGCTTGCCCGACGGCAAGGCCAGCCTTTCCGATGCAGCCCTGACCATTACAGGCACGGCTCCATCGCTTGACATCTATCAGGCTGCCACTTCAGCAGTGCGTCCGGCAGGTCTGACCGGCGCAGACACTGTGGCACTACCGACAATCCGTCCCTATCAATGGCAGGCCCAGAAAGCCGGTTCAACCATCACATTGACGGGCCTGGCACCTTCCGCCGAGGCAAAGACCGCAATTGCAACAGCGGCAAGAGCAGCAGTGCCCAACGCAACCGTGGTTGATCAGTTGCGCCTTGCCAACGGAGCACCCGGTGGCTTCGCCGGTATGGCCACGGCTGCTTTCGGCCATCTGGCCAGCCTGGATAATGGTATCGCCACTTTGAATGATGCCAATTATTCGCTGGTTGGTGCAGCACCATCCATGAACGTGTTCAACACGGTCACCGAGGCTGCAAAAGCACTTCCACAAGGCTTCACGCTGGCAAGGGCTGACATCAGCACGCCAACCGTGTCACCCTACACATGGTCAGCCACACGCAACGCAGCGGCAATCACGCTTTCCGGCTTTGTTCCAACCGAAGCAGTGAAAAGTGCCAATGTCGCCGCTGCCCGTGCAGCAATCCCCGATGCACTTGTCACGGATCAGCAGACCCTTGGTGCAGGTGCGCCAAACGGTTTCCAGGCGATGACCACCTACGCTATCGCACAACTTGGCCGCCTGAACTCAGGTTTGGCCAGCCTGTCCAATACGGCCTTCACCCTGACCGGTGCAGCACCGACAGGTCAGGTCCGTGATCTGGCTGCGGCTGCAACCGCGGCACTTCCTGCCGGGTTTACATTGGCCCGCCAGGAGATAACCGCTCCAGCCCCGCCTGCTCCTGTTGTGGCAGTTGCACCGGCACCACCGCCCCCTCCAGTGCCGCCTGCACCCG